>NZ_JABAEE010000060.1:0-43888 GCF_023701885.1 Pseudomonas sp. CG7
TCCCGGGGGCGCCCGGGGCGCGCGAACACATCGGCGCACGGCCGGGAGGCGGGCCGCGGGAGCTGCCTCCCGCGGGGCTACGCAGTAGCCCAAATGCGGTTGCTACGCAACCGAGCGGGAGCAAGCTCCCTCGCCACGGTAACAGTCACCCCGTGGAGGGGCGTGAAGCGGGTGAAACTCAACGCAGGCCGCGTTGAGTCTCGTCCAGCTCACGGATGTACTTGAAGATTTTACGGCTCGAGGCCGGTGGCTTGTTCTGCGCCAGTTCGGGCTGGGCCTGACGGCTCAGGGAGCGCAATAGCTGGCGATCGGCCTCCGGGTAGTCGATGACGAACTTTTCCAGGGTGCCGGCGGCGCCTGCGATCAAGCGATCGCGCCAGCGTTCCAGGTTGTGGAAGCGTTCGTTGTACTGCCGGGTGGAGGCATCGAGTTGATCGAGCAGCACCAGGATGGCGTCAGTGTCCTGGTCGCGCATCAGTTTGCCGATGAATTGCAGGTGCCGTTTACGCGCGATATTCGCGGTGTGCTTGGGCGCATCGGCCAGGGCCCGGCGCAAGGCGTCGGTCAAAGGCAGTTTGGCCAGCAAGTCAGGCTTGAGTGTTGTCAGGCGCTCGCCGAGGTCAACCAGAGCATGCAGCTCGCGTTTGACCTGGGATTTGCTTTTTTCACCCTCGTAGAGGGAGTCGTCGTAAGAATCAACCATGGTGGCAGTCCGCAAAGAAACGCCGCCATGATAACCAGTCGGGGGCCGCTTGTCCGGCCCGGTCGCTCGATGGCCATCACCGAAAACAGAATTTGAGTGGAGAACACCATGAGTGCAGTTCAAAGCGTCGGCCCGCAAGCATTGCCGGCACTGCAGGAACAGGTCGAGCAGATCCTCGCCGAGGCCAAGCGCCAGGGTGCCAGTGCGTGCGAAGTGGCGGTGTCCCTGGAGCAGGGCCTGTCGACGTCGGTGCGCCAGCGCGAGGTGGAAACCGTCGAGTTCAATCGCGACCAGGGGTTTGGCATCACCTTGTACGTGGGCCAGCGCAAGGGCTCGGCCAGCACCTCGGCCAGCGGCCCGGACGCCATCCGCGAAACCGTCGCCGCCGCGCTGGCGATTGCCCAGCACACCTCCGAAGACGAAGCTTCGGGCCTGGCCGATGCTGCGCTGATGTGCAAGGAACTGAAGGATTTCGACCTGTTCCATGCCTGGGACATCACCCCAGAGCAGGCCATCGAGCAGGCACTGCGTTGCGACGCGGCGGCGTTCGAGACCGACAGCCGGATCAAGAACGCCGACGGCACGACGCTCAATACCCACCAGGGCTGCCGGGTCTACGGCAACAGCCACGGTTTCATCGGCGGTTATGCATCGACCCGCCACAGCCTCAGTTGCGTGATGATCGCCGAAGCCGACGGCCAGATGCAGCGCGACTACTGGTACGACGTGAGCCGCCAGGGCACCTTGCTGGCGGACCCGGTGAGCATCGGCCGCAAAGCCGCGCAACGGGCGGCCAGCCGCCTGGGCGCGCGGCCGGTGCCGACCTGCGAAGTGCCGGTGCTGTTTTCGGCCGAGTTGGCCGGTGGCCTGTTCGGCAGCTTCCTGTCGGCGGTGTCCGGCGGCAACTTGTACCGCAAGTCGTCGTTCCTCGAGGGCGCGCTGGGCCAGAAGCTGTTCCCGGAATGGATGACCATCGACGAGCGTCCGCACCTGATGCAGGCCATGGGTAGCTCGGCGTTCGATGGCGATGGCCTGGCCACCTATGCCAAGCCATTCGTGGAAAACGGCGAGCTGGTGTCCTATATCCTCGGCACCTATTCGGGCCGTAAGCTCGGCATGCCGAGCACCGCCAATGCCGGTGGCGTGCATAACCTGTTCGTGACCCATGGCGAAGAAGACCAGGCTGCCTTGCTGCGCCGCATGGGCCGGGGCCTGCTGGTGACGGAACTGATGGGCCACGGCCTGAACATGGTCACCGGGGATTATTCCCGTGGCGCGGCGGGTTTCTGGGTCGAGAACGGCGAGATCCAGTTCCCGGTCCAGGAAGTCACCATCGCCGGCAACATGCGCGACATGTTCAAACAGATCGTGGCCGTGGGCAACGACCTGGAATTGCGCAGCAACATTCGCACCGGCTCGGTGCTGATCGAGCGGATGATGGTGGCGGGGAGCTAACGCCTCACCGTGTAAAAAAGGCGCGTCATCCACAGGGGTGACGCGCCTTTTTTGTGCCCGAAGATCCTGTGGCGAGAGCGCTTTTGTGGCGAGGGAGCTTGCTCCCGCTGGACTGCGCAGCAGGCCCCAAGATCTTGCGGTCGCTACGCAACCGAGTGGGAGCAAGCTCCCTCGCCACATTGTTTTTTGTGTCGTTCGTGGTTGTGTTGCTTCTTATTATCATCTAATAATGAATCTCATTCGCCGAGTGAGCCCCGGTCATGAGTTCTGCCCTGCACGAACAACCCTACCTTGAAAGCTGGCGCTGGATGAGTCGCCAGATCCGTTGCGCGATGAACCCGGACGAGCCGCGGCTGATCGAGCACTACCTGGCCGAGGGCCGCTACCTGGCGTGTTGTACCGCCACCTCGCCGTGGATGATTTCCGAAACTGCCTTCCGTTTGCTGCTCGACACCGCCTCGGACGTCGCGCTGCCCTGGCATTGGCGCAGCCTCTGCCTCGACCAGGCCTGGCGACCATTGCGTGACCTCGAACGACAATCACTGTGCCGCTGCCGCCTCAAGCGTTGGCAGAGTCACGCCTGGGCGCTGGCCACCTGTGCCCTGGCGCCGTCGATTCCCCTTATTGAACTGGTGCAAGGATCTCCCGATGAGTAATACCCGTATCGAACGCGACAGCATGGGCGAGTTGCACGTCCCGGTGGACGCTCTCTATGGCGCCCAGACCCAGCGTGCCGTGGAAACCTTCCCGGTCAGCGGCCAGCGGATGCCGGCGCAATTCATCCGGGCCCTGATCCTGGCCAAGGCCGCGGCTGCACGGGCCAACGTAGAGCTGGAGCAGATCAGCGCGGCCCAGGGCAAGGCTATCGTCGATGCCGCCCTGGGACTGCTCGAAGGTCGTTACATGGACCATTTCCCGGTGGATATCTTCCAGACCGGCTCCGGCACCAGTTCCAACATGAACGCCAACGAAGTGATCGCCACCCTCGCCAGCGGCCTGCTGGGAGAGACGGTCAACCCGAACGACCACGTCAACTGCGGCCAGAGCAGCAACGACATCATTCCCACCAGCATTCATGTCAGCGCCGCGCTGGCCTTGCATGAGCAACTGCTACCGGCGCTGTCGCACCTGGTGCAGGTGATCGAGCGCAAGGCGAAAGAAGTCCATCCGTTCATCAAGACCGGCCGCACCCACCTGATGGACGCGATGCCGGTGCGCCTGAGCCAGGTGCTCGACGGTTGGGCCCAGCAACTCAAGGCCAATATCGGCCACTTGCAAGACCTGCTGCCGAGCCTGCAGTCCCTGGCCCAGGGGGGGACAGCGGTGGGCACTGGGGTCAATGCCCATCCGCGCTTCGCCGAGTTGTTCAGCCAGCAACTGACGCAATTGACCCAGGTGCAATTCACCCCAGGCAAGAACCTGTTCGCCCTGATCGGCTCCCAAGACACCGCCGTGGCGGTTTCCGGGCAGCTCAAGACCACGGCCGTGTCGCTGATGAAAATCGCCAATGACCTGCGCTGGATGAATTCCGGGCCGCTGGCAGGCCTGGGCGAGATAGAACTCGAGGGCTTGCAGCCGGGTTCCTCGATCATGCCCGGCAAGGTCAATCCGGTCATTCCTGAAGCCACCGCGATGGTGGCGGCCCAGGTGATCGGCAACGACACGGTGATCACCATCGCCGGTCAATCGGGCAATTTCGAATTGAACGTGATGCTGCCGATCATTGCCCAGAACCTGCTGAGCAGCATCACCCTGATGTCCAGCACCAGCCGCTTGCTGGCGGACAAGGCCATCGCCACGTTCAAGGTCAACGAAGCCAGGCTCAAGGAAGCGTTGTCGCGCAACCCGATCCTGGTGACCGCGCTGAACCCGATCATCGGTTACCAGAAGGCCGCTGAAATCGCCAAGAAGGCTTACCAGCAAGGCCGGCCGGTCATCGACGTCGCCCTAGAACACACCGACCTGACGCGCAGCGAACTCGAAGTCCTGCTGGACCCGGAGAAGCTCACCGCTGGCGGCGTGTAACCCCCGACACCTGTGTGGAGGACTCATCATGGAACACTGGAAACGTACGATCGAACGGGCCAATCGCTGTTTCATCCAAGGCGAGCTGGTGGATGCCCGCGAAGCCTACCTGCAAGCCCTGGCGCTGGCCCAAGTGTTGTTTGAGCGCTGGGCGGACGCCGACGAAGCCGTGGCCGCCTGCGTCGTCTCCCACCACAACCTGGCGGACCTTCACCTGCGCTTGAACCAGCCGGAGGAGAGCGCCGAATACTTGTGCGCGATCCACCAGCGGTTGTTGCAGACAATGCAGGACGAACGGCTGGCACCGGCTTTGCGCGCCGCTGCACAACGCCAGAGCCACAAGACCTATGTCGAACTGCTGAATTTCATCAGCGAGCACGGTGAGTACCCGCGCACCCAACGCCTGCTGCACTGCAATGCCACCACGCCCCGGCAGCGCTATGCCCCTCTTCATCATGGAGTTCATTGAACATGGCTTTTACCTTGCCTGCATTGCCTTACGCCTACGACGCCCTGGAACCGCACATCGATGCGCAAACCATGGAAATCCACTACACCAAGCACCACCAGACCTACATCAATAACCTCAACGCGGCGGTGGATGGCACCGAATACGCCGAATGGCCCGTCGAAAAACTGGTGGCCAGCGTGGAACAGTTGCCACAAAACCTGAAGGCTGCGGTGATCAACCAGGGCGGTGGCCACGCCAACCATTCGTTGTTCTGGGAGGTGATGACGCCCCAGGGCGGCGGCCAGCCCGAGGGCGCCCTGGCGGCGGCGATTGACGCGCAGCTGGGCGGCATCGAGCGTTTCAAGGAAGCTTTCACCAAAGCGGCGCTGACCCGTTTCGGCAGCGGCTGGGCCTGGGTGAGCGTGCCCCCGCAAAAGACCCTGGTGGTGGAAAGCAGCGGCAACCAGGTCAGCCCGTTGATGAATGGCAACGCGCCGATTCTTGGCCTGGACGTCTGGGAGCATGCCTATTACTTGCGTTACCAGAACCGTCGACCGGAATACATCACCGCCTTCTACAACGTGATCAATTGGCCTGAAGTTGCCCGACGCTATCAGGCAGCGCTGGCTTCGAGTCCTTCATGAACACAACCCAAGGCTGATCATGGACACTCAAACACTGGCGATTGGCGGCGGACGGATGTTCCGCTATGCCTTGGGGTCGCTGTTGCTGTTGGCCGGCATGACGTTGTTGGCGGCCCAGGGCCTGGCGTGGCTGGACCTGGAGCCCAAGCTGTTGCGGGCGCTTCAAGGCGGTGGGTTGTGCGCCTTGGGCACCGCGCTGGGGGCCGTGCCGGTGTTGGTCATTCGACGCATGCCCCAGGCCGTGAGCGATTCATTGCTAGGCTTCGGGGCCGGGGTGATGCTCGCCGCCACGGCGTTTTCGCTGATCGTGCCGGGCATTGCCGCGGCCGAGCAACTGGGGCTCACACCTTGGGCCGCCAGCGGTCTTATCTGTTTTGGCATCATGTCGGGGGCGTTCGGGCTGTACCTGGTGGACCGCAAGGTGTCGGCCAGTCCTGAGAGGCTGATCGCAGCGCCAGGACGTCCGGTCATTGCGCCGCGGATCTGGTTGTTCGTGTTCGCCATCATCGCCCACAACATTCCGGAAGGCATGGCGGTGGGCGTGTCAGCAGGCGGCGGCATGCCCGATGCCGACAGCCTGGCAATGGGTATCGCCTTGCAGGATGTCCCCGAAGGGCTGGTGATCGCGCTGGTGCTGGCCGCGGCGGGTATGTCGCGGGTGAAGGCGTTCCTGATTGGCGCCGCGTCCGGGCTGGTCGAGCCCGTGTTCGCGCTGTTGTGCGCCTGGTTGGTGAGCCTGGCCGAAATGCTCTTGCCCCTGGGGCTGGCGTTGGCGGCCGGGGCGATGCTGCTGGTGGTGACCCATGAGGTCATACCCGAATCCCGTCGCAATGGTTACGAGAAATTGGCGAGCCTGGGATTGCTGGTGGGGTTTTGTCTGATGATGGTGTTGGATACGGCGTTGGCCTGATCCAATCCAGGGGCCATGCGTTTGTGCTGTTGTGGCGAGGGAGCTTGCTCCCGCTGGCCTGCGAAGCGGGCCCCGTTGTGTTTTCCTGCTGTGGATTTACGGCTGCTTCGCAGCCGAGCGGGAGCAAGCTCCCTCGCCACAACAAGCTCGGCTCGAGTCCTGGGGGGTTACTCGCCTTCGTCGAAATAATTGTTGATCAGCGCCACCAGCGCATCCATCGCTTCCTGCGCCTGCTCCCCTTCAGTGCTCAGGTGAATCCTGGTGCCCTTGCCAGCGGCGAGCATCATCATCGCCATGATGCTTTTACCGTCGACGGTGCTCTCGGGCGTACGCCCGACCCTGATCGTGGTATCCGGAAACTTCCCCGCCACACCGACGAATTTTGCCGACGCCCGGGCATGCAAACCCAGCTTGTTGATGATTTCAATTTCCCGAGCAGGCATCGCGATGTGAATCCTTTAGCTGAGGTCGCGGTGGCGAACCTGGACATTCTTCAGGGATTGTTGCAGGAGCTGACCCAGGCGTTCGGTCAGGTAGACGGAGCGGTGATGACCGCCGGTACAGCCGATGGCGATCGTGACATAGGCGCGATTGCTCGCGGCAAAGCGGGGTAGCCATTTGAGCAGGTAGCTGGAGATGTCCTGGTACATTTCCTCGACGTCCGGCTGTGCGGCCAGGTAGTCGATCACTGGTTGGTCAAGTCCGGACTGCTCGCGCAATTCCGGCTTCCAGTAGGGGTTGGGCAGGCAGCGCACATCGAACACCAGGTCGGCGTCCACCGGCATGCCACGCTTGAAGCCGAACGACTCCACCAAAAACGCCGTGCCCGGCTCCGGTTGGTTCAGCAGGCGCAGCTTGATTGTGTCACGTAGCTGATACAGGTTCAGGTGCGTGGTGTTGACCTTCAGGTCGGCCAGGTCGGCAATCGGCCCCAGCAACTGGCTTTCATCGTCGATGGCTTCGGCCAGGGAGCGGTTGGCGTTGCTCAGGGGGTGGCGCCGGCGGGTTTCGGAAAAGCGCTTGAGCAGCGTCTCCTCATCGGCATCCAGGTACAACACATCGCACTGGATATGCCGGCTGCGCACTTCCTCGAGCAGTTCAGGGAAGCGCGACAGGTGGCTCGGCAGGTTGCGCGCATCGATGGACACCGCCACCAGCGGCTGCGCCAGTTCCGTGAGGATCAGGGCGCGCTCTGCCAGTTCCGGCAGCAGGCCGGCGGGCAGGTTGTCGATGCAATAGTAGCCGCTGTCCTCAAGCACGTTGAGGGCCGTGCTTTTACCGGAGCCGGAGCGGCCACTGACGATGATCATGCGCATGTTTAATGACCGTTCTGCTCGTCCAGGACCACCTGGTACAAAGCTTCGTTACTCGGTGCGCTGCGCAGTTTTTCGCGCACTTCCTTGCGGTCCAGCATGCTGGCAATCTGGCGCAGCAGCTCAAGGTGCGCATCGGTCGCCGCTTCCGGAACCAGCAATACAAACAGCAGGTCGACCGGGGCGCCGTCGATGGCGTCGAAATCTATGGGGGTATCAAGGTGCAACAATGCGCTGATCGGCGCGGCACACCCCTTGAGACGGCAGTGAGGAATGGCGATGCCGTTGCCAAAACCGGTGGAACCGAGTTTTTCACGGGCAACCAGGGCCTCGAAGACGTCCTGCATCACCAGATCAGGCACCTCGCGGTGGATCAGGTTGGCAATTTGTTCGAGGGCTTTCTTTTTACTGCCACCCGGCGCGTTCACCTGGGAACGGCCGGGGGTCAGGATGGTTTCTAGTCGGATCATGGATTGGGGGGGTTAACGACCGGTAGCGCCCTGGAGGAGGCTCTGGGTCTTTTCCTTATGCTTTTTGAGTTGGCGATCCAGCTTGTCGGTCAGCAGGTCAATCGCGGCATACATGTCTGTGTGCTCTGCGTTGGCAACCACTTCTCCGCCGGGAATATGCAGCGTGGCTTCGATTTTCTGCACCAGCTTCTCGACGTTCATCGTGACTTGCACGTTGGTGATCTTGTCGAAATGCCTCTCCAATCGGTCGAGTTTTTCGCCGATGTAGGTGCGCAGGGGTTCGGTCACTTCCAGTTGGTGTCCACTGATGTTGACTTGCATACAGCTTCTCCTTCGTTGCCAGTGCATAAAGCGGCAGGCAGAAATGCCTGCCACTGGAACGCTGTGGCGTGGCCTTGTTACATCAACCGCTTGCGTTCGCTCGAAGGCGCGATCCCGAGGGATTCACGGTACTTGGCGACGGTACGGCGGGCCACCTGAATGCCTTGTGCCTCCAGTAAACCAGCGATCTTGCTGTCACTCAACGGCTTTTTCTGATTTTCCGCAGCCACCAGTTTTTTGATGATCGCGCGGATGGCCGTGGACGAGCATTCGCCGCCTTCGGAGGTGCTGACGTGGCTGGAGAAAAAGTATTTCAATTCATAGATGCCCCGGGGGGTATGCATGAATTTCTGGGTGGTCACCCGGGAAATCGTCGACTCGTGCATGCCCACGGCCTCGGCAATGTCATGCAGGACCAAGGGTTTCATCGCTTCATCGCCGTACTCCAGGAAGCCGCGCTGATGCTCGACGATCTGGGTGGCAACTTTCATCAATGTTTCGTTGCGGCTTTGCAGGCTCTTGATGAACCAGCGGGCTTCCTGCAGCTGATTGCGCAGGAAGGTGTTGTCGGCGCTGGTGTCGGCACGCTTGACGAAGCCGGCGTACTGGGCGGTGACGCGCAGCTTGGGCACCGACTCCTGGTTGAGCTCCACCAGCCAGCGATCATTGTGCTTGCGCACGATCACGTCGGGCACCACGTACTCAGGCGCGGGGGATTCGATCTGCGCGCCGGGGCGCGGGTTGAGGCTCTGCACCAGCTCGATGACCTGGCGCAGCTCATCTTCCTTGAGCTTCATGCGGCGCATCAGTTGGCTGTAGTCGCGACCGCCCAGCAGGTCGATGTAATCGGTGACCAGTCGCTTGGCTTCGGCCAGCCACGGCGGCTTGGCGGCCAGCTGGCGCAATTGCAGCAACAGGCACTCGCCCAGGTTGCGGGCGCCGATGCCGGCCGGCTCGAACTGCTGGATGCGATGGAGGACGGCTTCGATCTCGTCCAGCTCGATGTCGAGCTCGGGGTCGAAGGCTTCGAGGATTTCCTCGAGGGTCTCGTCCAGGTAGCCCTGGTTGTTGATGCAATCGATCAGGGTCACGGCGATCAGGCGATCGGTGTCGGACAGCGGCGCCAGGTTCAGTTGCCACAGCAGATGGCTTTGCAGGCTCTCGCCGACAGAGGTGCGGGTGGTGAAGTCCCACTCGTCGTCATCGCTGCTTGGCAGGTTGCTGGCGCTGGTCTGGTAGACGTCTTCCCAGGCCGTGTCCACGGGCAGCTCGTTGGGAATGCGTTCGTTCCATTCGCCCTCCTCGAGGTTGTCCACCGTCGGGGCGGCTTCCTGGTAGGACGGTTCCGGGATCTCGGTGTTGGTCTTTTGCTCGACGTTGTCGGCCAGCGGATCGGTGTTATCGAAGTCGTCGCCTTCTTCCTGGCGTTCGAGCATCGGATTGGACTCCAGGGCCTCCTGGATTTCCTGTTGCAGGTCCAGGGTCGACAATTGGAGCAGGCGGATGGCCTGTTGCAGCTGCGGTGTCATCGTCAGCTGCTGGCCCATTCTCAAGACTAGCGATGGTTTCATGGCAGGGGCTTAACACCTTATTCGCCGGCGCACATGCGCCATCCACTACAGGGCGCCGGAGCGCCAAACTTAAGCAAATTATATGCCTGAAACTGAAGTGTTTGCCTAGAGCGTCGCCATAATAAAATCAAACGACGCCCGGGCAATTCGCCAGACACGTGTGCTTACAGGCGGAACTCATGGCCCAGGTACACTTCCTTGACCAGGTCGTTGGCCAGGATCGCAGCGGAGTCACCTTCGGCGATCAACTGGCCGTCATTGACAATGTAGGCGGTTTCGCAGATATCCAGCGTCTCGCGCACGTTGTGGTCGGTGATCAGCACGCCGATGCCCTTGGCCTTGAGGTGATGGATGATCTGCTTGATGTCCCCCACCGAGATCGGGTCCACGCCAGCGAACGGTTCGTCGAGCAGGATGAATTTCGGCGCGGTGGCCAGGGCGCGGGCGATTTCCACGCGACGCCGTTCACCACCGGACAGGCTCATGCCCAGGTTGTCGCGAATGTGGCTGATGTGGAATTCCTGCAACAGGCTTTCCAGCTCCTGGCGACGGCCGGCCTTGTCGAGTTCCTTGCGGGTCTCGAGGATTGCCATGATGTTGTCGGCCACCGACAGTTTGCGGAAGATCGACGCTTCTTGCGGCAAATAGCCGATACCGGCCTTCGCGCGGCCGTGCATCGGCTGGTGGCTGACATCCAGGTCGTCGATCAATACGCGACCCTGATCGGCCTGGACCAGGCCG
The DNA here is from genome assembly GCF_023701885.1 of Pseudomonas sp. CG7. Taxonomy (NCBI): domain Bacteria; kingdom Pseudomonadati; phylum Pseudomonadota; class Gammaproteobacteria; order Pseudomonadales; family Pseudomonadaceae; genus Pseudomonas; species Pseudomonas sp. CG7. The sequence continues at coordinate 10,605 of NZ_JABAEE010000060.1, forward strand.
ACGATCATGTAGAAGCAAGTGGTCTTGCCCGCGCCATTGGGGCCGAGCAGGCCGACGATCTGGCCGCTGTCGATGGACAGGCTGACATCACGCACGACTTGACGGCTCTTGTAGCTCTTGGCCAAGTGCTGAGCTTTCAGAGTTGCCATTACTGGGCCTTCTGCTCGGTTTTCTTTTTAGGCTGGATCACCATGTCGATCCGCGGACGCTGCTCGGTCACCTTGCTGCCGGTGGCGCGACCGGCGCTGGCGAGTTTCTTGTTTGTGTCATAGACGATTTTCTCGCCTTGGGTGACGTTGTTGTCCTTGTCGACGACCTTGGCACGGTCGATCAGGACCACGCGATCCTGGGAGGCGTGGTACTGGATGGTCACCCCGTAGCCTTGTACCGGCTTGGTGTCGCCTGCGGTTTGCATCTGCTCGAAATAGGCCAGGTTGCCCACCGAGGTCACCACGTCGATATCGCCGGACTGGGTGCGGGTGATGGTCACGGTGTTGCCGGTGACCTTCATCGAGCCTTGGGTGATGATCACGTCGCCTTTATAGGTGGCGACGCCATTCTTGTCGTCGAGTTGCGCGTCGTCGGCCTGGATGCGGATTGGCTGGTCGCGGTCGGTGGGAAGAGCCCAGGCGCTCGCGCTTCCCAGTGCTGCGCCCAGACTGAGCAAAATAGGGAGGGTTTTAGCGAGCTTCATACTGTCCTCTTACGTTCGATAGCAGGTGTATCCTGCTTTCCTTCAAATACGCCTTCATTCCCGTGCCAGTCGATACACCCCCGGCGCCGTCGATTCTAACGGGTTGCTCGGTCTGCGCATATTCTTGCTGCGGGAATACCGTCATGCGTGTGCTGGTGATGATGGTCGTACGGTTTTTCTCGTCGGTCCGGGCGATGCGTACCGAGTCGATCAGTTCCACTTCGGTGCCACCGGAATTGACTTCGGCGTGCTCGCTCTGCACATGCCAGGGAAAATCGGTGCCGCGGAATATGTTCAAGTCCGGCTTGGTGACCAGCGTAATGTCAGTGGCCTTGACGTGGTCGACCTTGTCGGACGTCATCTCATATTGCACTTTGCCGTCGGGCAGGTACTGCAGGGTGTGGGTGTTGGTCGCGTACCAGTCGATCTTTTCCTCGACTTGGGCCGCAGGCTGGTCGAGAAACCGTTCAGGGCTGATGTTCCAATAGCCCACCGCGGCGAAAATCGCCGCGATACAGGCAAACACCACAACGGTGCGAATCTTTTTGCTCAGCATAAATGGCTCACAGGTACGCGGCGTTGGCCGCTTCGAGACGGCCCTGGGCGCGCAGGATCAGTTCACAGAATTCACGGGCGGCACCTTCGCCGCCTCGCGCCGTGGTGATTCCGTGGGCGTGCTCGCGCACGAAGCTGGCCGCGTTGGCGACGGCCATGCCCAGGCCGACCCGGCGAATCACCGGCAGGTCCGGCAGGTCGTCACCGAGATAGGCCACTTGTTCATAGCTTAGGTTGAGTTGGCCCAAGAGCTCGTCCAGCACCACCAGTTTGTCTTCGCGCCCCTGGTAAAGGTGCGGGATGCCGAGGTTCTTCGCGCGCCGCTCGACCACCGGGGTCTTCGGCCACTGATGATAGCGGTCTGCACGCCGGCGGCCATCAACATCTTGATGCCCTGGCCGTCGAGGGTGTTGAAGGTCTTGAACTCGCTGCCGTCTTCGAGGAAATACAGGCGACCGTCAGTCAGCACGCCGTCCACATCGAACACGGCCAGCTTGATGGCTTGGCCCCGTTGCAACAGGTCTGTGTTCATTTACATGACTCCCGCGCGCAGCAAATCGTGCATGTTCAGGGCGCCCACCGGACGGTCTTCGCCATCGACGACGACCAGGGCACTGATTTTGTGGTCTTCCATGATTTTCAAGGCCTCGGCGGCGAGCATCTCGGCACGGGCGGTCTTGCCGTGGGGCGTCATGACTTGCTCGATGGTCGCGCTGTGGATGTCGATGGCGCGGTCCAGGGTGCGGCGCAGGTCGCCGTCGGTAAAGATCCCGGCGAGCTTGCCGTCGGCTTCCAGCACTACCGTCATGCCCAGTCCCTTGCGGGTCATCTCCATGAGCGCGTCCTTGAGCAACGTGCCGCGCACAACCTGTGGCAATGCCTGGCCGGCGTGCATCACGTTTTCGACTTTCAGCAGCAGGCGACGGCCAAGGGCACCACCGGGATGGGAAAAGGCGAAGTCTTCCGCGGTGAAGCCCCGGGCCTCCAGCAGCGCCACGGCCAGGGCGTCGCCCATGACCAGGGCTGCGGTGGTGGAGGAGGTCGGCGCCAGGTTCAGCGGGCAGGCTTCGTGTTCGACATGGACGTTGAGGTTCACTTCGGCGGCCTTGGCCAGCGGCGAGTCCGGGTTGCCGGTCATGCTGATCAACTGGATGCCCAGGCGTTTGATCAACGGCAGCAACGTGATGATTTCATTGGTGGAGCCGGAGTTGGACAAGGCCAGGATGACGTCGTCCCGGGTGATCATGCCCATGTCGCCGTGGCTGGCCTCGGCCGGGTGGACAAAAAAGGCCGTGGTGCCGGTGCTGGCGAGGGTGGCGGCGATCTTGTTGCCGATGTGCCCGGACTTGCCCATGCCGACCACGACCACGCGGCCCTTGCTGGCCAGAATCATCTCGCAGGCGCGTACGAAATCAGCGTCGATATGGGCCAGCAAGCCTTGCACGGCTTCAAGCTCGAGGCGGATGGTACGTTGTGCCGATTGAATCAGGTCGCTGGATTGGTTCATGTCAGAAATCGTATAGCCCGATGAAAAGGCGGCGATTATAGCGGCAATGAACAATTCCCTCACGTAAGTTCGTCATGCTTTGTGCTAGCGGCTGCAAGGTTCGACGTAAAATCAGACTTTTTACCTTAAGCCAGGCTTAACGGCGGGGCCGTTGGCCTTGGGCGCTTCGCTGTTGCAGTGATATAGTTCGCCGCCGGTTCGCTGCCCGGCGGTAGCGACGCTTGTCGGCTGCCCAAGGCATTCGAATGTGAGGCTGCATCGCAAGGAGTTTAGATGAGTGCCGACAACGCCTACGCGGTCGAGCTGAAGGGACTGTCCTTCAAGCGAGGGACGCGCAGCATTTTCAATGACATCGATATTCGCATACCACGGGGCAAGGTCACCGGCATCATGGGGCCCTCCGGGTGTGGCAAGACCACGCTGCTGCGGCTGATGGGCGCGCAACTGCGTCCCAGCGCCGGCGAAGTCTGGGTCAATGGCCAGAATCTTCCCCAATTGTCTCGCAGCGACCTGTTCGATGCGCGCAAGCACATGGGGGTGCTGTTCCAGAGCGGCGCGCTGTTCACCGACCTCGATGTGTTCGAGAACGTGGCGTTCCCGCTGCGGGTCCATACCGATCTGCCGGAAGAAATGATCCGCGACATCGTCCTGCTCAAATTGCAGGCCGTCGGGCTGCGCGGCGCCATCGACCTGATGCCGGACGAGCTGTCCGGCGGCATGAAGCGTCGTGTCGCGCTGGCGCGGGCGATTGCCCTCGATCCGAAGATCCTCATGTACGACGAGCCCTTCGTCGGCCAGGATCCGATCGCCATGGGTGTGCTCGTGCGCCTGATCCGCCTGCTTAATGATGCGCTGGGCATCACCAGTATCGTGGTCTCCCACGATTTGGCCGAAACCGCGAGCATTGCCGACTACATCTATGTGGTCGGCGATGGGCAGGTGCTGGGGCAGGGCACGCCGCAGGAACTGGCGGATTCGGACAACCCGCGCATTCGCCAATTCATGAAGGGTGATCCGGACGGGCCGGTGGCGTTCCATTTCCCGGCCACGGATTACCGTACCGATCTGCTGGGGAAGCGCTGATGCGCAAGAAATCACTGTTGGAAAGAATTCGCCTGTTCGGTCGCTCCGGCATCGACGTGGTGGCGGTGCTGGGGCGTTCCTCGCTGTTTTTGATGCACGCCTTGCTCGGTCGCAACTCGACGGGCGGCGGCTTTGGCCTGCTGGTCAAGCAGTTGCACTCGGTGGGCGTGATGTCCCTGGTGATCATCGTCGTCTCCGGGATCTTCATCGGCATGGTGCTGGCGCTGCAAGGCTTCAGCATTTTGTCCAGCTACGGTTCGGAGCAGGCGGTCGGGCAGATGGTCGCCTTGACGCTGCTGCGCGAGCTGGGTCCCGTGGTGACCGCGCTGCTGTTCGCCGGGCGTGCCGGTTCGGCGCTGACGGCTGAAATCGGTAACATGAAGTCCACCGAGCAGCTGTCCAGCCTGGAAATGATCGGTGTCGCCCCGCTCAAGTACATTGTTGCCCCGCGCCTGTGGGCCGGCTTCATTTCCCTGCCGGTGCTGGCGATGATCTTCAGCGTCGTGGGGATCTGGGGCGGCTCCTGGGTGGCCGTCGACTGGCTGGGGGGCTATGAGGGTTCCTATTGGGCGAACATGCAGAACAGCGTCGATTTCCTCGACGATGTCCTCAATGGCGTGATCAAAAGTGCCGTGTTCGCGTTCGTCGTGACCTGGATCGCCGTGTTTCAAGGCTATGACTGTGAGCCCACTTCAGAGGGGATCAGCCGTGCCACAACCAAGACCGTGGTGTACGCCTCGCTGGCGGTCCTGGGCCGTGACTTTATTCTGACCGCCTTGATGTTTGGAGATTTCTGATGCAAAACCGCACCCTGGAAATCGGTGTCGGCCTTTTCTTGCTGGCGGGCATCCTGGCTTTGCTGCTGCTGGCCCTGCGGGTCAGTGGACTGGCGCCGACGGCAAGCACCGATACTTATAAACTTTATGCCAACTTCGACAATATCGCCGGTTTGACGGTCAGAGCCAAGGTGACCATGGCCGGTGTGACCATCGGCAAGGTCACGGCAATCGATCTGAACCGCGAGGATTTCACCGGTCGGGTGACGCTGCAACTGGAAAAGCGCGTGGACAACCTGCCGACTGACTCCACTGCATCTATCCTCACGGCTGGGCTGCTGGGCGAGAAGTACATTGGCATCAGCGTGGGTGGGGAAGACACCGTGCTCAAGGACGGTGGCGTCATCCACGACACGCAGTCGTCCCTGGTGCTCGAGGACCTGATCGGTAAATTCCTGCTCAATACCGTTAGCAAAGACGCCAAATGAGGAGCTTTTGAATGATCTCTATCTTGCGACGTAGCCTGTTGGTGCTGCTCGCGGCGCTGCCGTTGATGGCCAACGCCGTGGCCGCGCCTTCGGCCCATGACATCATCCAGGACACGACCACCCGGTTGCTGGCGGACCTTGCCGCCAACAAAGAGAAATACAAACAGGACCCCAGCGCGTTCTATGACGCGCTGAACGGCATCGTCGGCCCTGTGGTGGACGCCGATGGCATCTCCAAGAGCATCATGACCGTCAAGTACTCGCGCAAGGCCACCCCGGCGCAGATGACCCGCTTCCAGGAGAACTTCAAGCGCAGCCTGATGCAGTTCTATGGCAACGCCTTGCTGGAGTACAACAACCAGGGCATCACCGTTTCCCCGGCCAAGGATGAAAGTGGCACCCGCACCAGCGTCGACATGCAAGTCAAGGGCAACAACGGCGCGGTCTACCCAGTGTCCTACACGCTCGAGAAAATCAACGGCGAGTGGAAGGTGCGCAACGTGATCATCAACGGCATCAACATCGGCAAGCTGTTCCGCGATCAGTTCGCCGACGCCATGCAGCGCAATGGCAACGACCTGGACAAGACCATCGACGGTTGGGCCGGTGAAGTCGCCAAGGCCAAGGAAGTGACCGAAGAAGCCAAAGAGAAGCAGGAACAATGATCGAGTCGGTGAGTGAGTCGGCCGTTCGTCTGGGCGGGGCCGGTGAGCTGCTGCTCAGCGGCGTGCTGGATTACCGCACTGGGCCGACCCTGCGCAAGCAGGGCCAGGCGCTGATCAAGTCCATTGGCGGCGCCGAGGTGGTCATTGACTGCTCGGCGGTGCAGAAGTCCAGCAGTGTCGGCTTGTCGCTGCTGCTGTGTTTCATGCGGGACGCCAAGGCGGCCGGCAAAACGTGGAGCATCCGTGGGATGCCCGAAGACATGCGCGAAATAGCCCAGGTCAGCGAGCTGACCGAGCTGTTGGCGCACCCCTGACCCACATTGTTGGAAAGCCCCTCTGTCAGAGTCCTGCTTCGCGGGGTTCGCAGGCGCGGGGCTTTTTTGTATGATGTGCGACCCGCGCGCACAGGGCGCCGATTGAGGTTGAGCATGCAGGCTGTAGAAGTGAAGAGCTTCCTTGAAGGAAAGCTGCCTGGTACGCAGGTGGAGGTTGAAGGCGAAGGCTGCAATTTCCAGCTGAACGTAATCAGCGATGAACTGGCGGCGTTGAGTCCAGTGAAGCGTCAGCAGAGCATCTATGCCCATTTGAACCCATGGATCGCCGATGGCAGCATCCACGCGGTCACGATGAAATTTTTCAGCAGCGCGGCCTGGGCCGAGCGCACCTGAGCCCAAGGGCCTCGAGATTCTTATGGATAAACTGATTATTACCGGCGGCGCTCGTCTTGATGGCGAAATCCGTATTTCCGGGGCAAAGAACTCCGCCCTGCCAATCCTGGCCGCGACCCTGCTGTGCGACGGTCCTGTGACTGTAGCCAACCTGCCGCACCTGCACGACATCCCCCCGATGATCGAGCTGTTCGGCCGCATGGGCATCGAGCCGGTGATCGACGAGAAGCTCAGCGTCGAGATCGACCCGCGCACCATCAAGACCCTGATCGCCCCGTACGAGCTGGTGAAAACCATGCGCGCATCGATCCTGGTATTGGGGCCGATGGTCGCCCGTTTCGGTGAAGCCGAAGTCGCCTTGCCTGGCGGTTGCGCCATCGGCTCGCGTCCGGTGGACCTGCACATCCGTGGCCTGGAAGCCATGGGCGCGGTGATCGACGTCGAAGGCGGCTACATCAAGGCCAAGGCGCCGGAAGGTGGCTTGCGCGGTGCACACTTCTTCTTCGACACCGTCAGCGTGACCGGTACCGAGAACATCATGATGGCTGCCGCACTGGCCAAGGGCCGCAGCGTGCTGCAGAACGCCGCCCGCGAGCCTGAAGTGGTCGACCTGGCGAACTTCCTGATCGCCATGGGCGCCAAGATCAGCGGCGCCGGCACCGACACCATCACCATCGATGGCGTCGAGCGCCTGCATTCGGCCACCTACAAGGTGATGCCGGACCGGATCGAAACCGGCACTTACCTGGTGGCCGCCGCCGTCACCGGTGGCCGCGTCAAGGTCAAGGACACCGATCCGACCATCCTCGAAGCCGTCCTGGAAAAACTCAAGGAAGCCGGTGCCGAAGTCACCTGCGGCGAAGACTGGATCGAAGTGAACATGCACGGCAAGCGGCCCAAGGCCGTCAACGTGCGGACCGCGCCGTACCCGGCGTTCCCCACCGACATGCAGGCGCAGTTCATCTCCCTCAACGCCATTGCCGAAGGCACCGGCGCGGTGATCGAGACGATCTTCGAAAACCGCTTCATGCACGTCTACGAACTGCACCGCATGGGCGCCAAGATCCAGGTCGAAGGCAACACCGCCATCGTCACGGGCACCGAGAAGCTCAAGGGTGCGCCAGTCATGGCCACCGACCTGCGGGCTTCGGCCAGCCTGGTCATCTCGGCCCTGGTTGCCGAAGGCGATACCCTGATCGATCGCATCTACCACATTGACCGTGGCTACGAGTGCATCGAAGAAAAACTGCAGATGCTCGGCGCCAAGATCCGCCGCGTGCCGGGCTAGTTCCGGCTGCATGGGCATAGGGATGTGCCCGTTGAATTCGTTTCAGGTCGAGGGTGGTTGCACCCTCGATGTGTGTCCGGCGCCGCTTGCGACCGGGCATGAGTACCTTGATAAGGACTGACGTTTCCCATGTTGACCATCGCACTGTCCAAGGGCCGCATCCTTGACGACACCCTGCCGCTTCTGGCTGAAGCGGGCATCGTGCCGACCGAGAATCCGGACAAGAGCCGCAAGCTGATCATCCCCACGACCCAGGCCGACGTGCGCTTGCTGATCGTGCGTGCCACCGACGTGCCGACCTACGTGGAGCATGGCGCAGCCGACCTGGGCGTCGCCGGCAAGGACGTGCTGATGGAGTATGGCGGCCAGGGCCTGTACGAGCCCCTGGACCTGCGGATCGCCCGCTGCAAGCTGATGACCGCCGGTAAAGTCGGCGCGCCGGAGCCCAAGGGGCGTTTGCGGGTGGCGACCAAGTTCGTCAACATTGCCAAGCGTTATTACGCCGAGCAGGGCCGTCAGGTCGATATCATCAAGCTGTACGGTTCGATGGAGCTGGCGCCGCTGATCGGCCTGGCGGACAAGATCATCGACGTGGTCGACACCGGCAACACCCTGCGAGCCAACGGCCTGGAACCCCAGGACTTCATCGCTGACATCACCTCCCGGCTGGTCGTCAACAAGGCGTCGATGAAAATGCAACATGCTCGTATCCAGGCTCTGATCGATACCCTGCGCAAGGCAGTGGAAGCGCGACACCGCGGCTGATTCACCTGCGCGACCTTGAGTCGCGCCCGTCTATCCGTGTCATAGCCAATTTTCTCAGGTGCCCACGCGAATGGACTGGTAGCTTAGGGCGCCTGAGCATTTGCCATTAATGAGGCCCTCGCTATGACCGCTCCCACTTCGATTCGCCGACTCAACGCTGCCGACCCGGATTTCGCACATCATCTGGATCATCTGCTGAGCTGGGAAAGCGTGTCTGACGACTCGGTCAATCAGCGGGTGCTGGACATCATCAAGGCCGTGCGCGAACGTGGCGATGCCGCCCTGGTGGAATTCACCCAGAAATTCGACGGCCTGCAAGTGGCGTCCATGGCCGACCTGATCCTGCCGCGCGAGCGCCTGGAACTGGCCCTGACCCGAATCACCGTGCCCCAGCGCGAAGCCTTGGAAAAGGCCGCGTCCCGGGTCCGTGACTATCACGAAAGGCAGAAACAGGACTCCTGGAGCTACACCGAAGCCGATGGCACGGTGCTGGGCCAGAAGGTCACCCCGCTGGACCGCGCCGGCCTGTATGTGCCGGGGGGCAAGGCGTCCTATCCGTCCTCGGTGCTGATGAACGCCATCCCGGCCAAGGTCGCCGGCGTGACCGAAGTGGTCATGGTCGTCCCGACCCCGCGGGGTGAGATCAACGAGTTGGTGCTGGCCGCCGCTTGCATCGCTGGCGTGGACCGGGTGTTCACCATCGGCGGTGCCCAGGCCGTGGCGGCGCTGGCCTATGGCACCGAAAGCGTGCCGCGGGTGGACAAGGTGGTCGGCCCGGGCAACATCTATGTCGCCACCGCCAAGCGCCACGTGTTTGGCCAGGTTGGCATCGACATGATCGCCGGCCCTTCGGAAATCCTCGTCGTGTGCGACGGCCAGACCGATCCGGACTGGATCGCCATGGATCTGTTTTCCCAGGCCGAGCACGACGAAGACGCCCAGGCGATCCTGGTCAGCCCGGACGCCGAGTTCCTCGACAAGGTGGCCGCGAGCATCGACAAGCTGTTGCCGACCATGGACCGCGCCGAGATCATCAACACGTCGATCAATGGCCGTGGGGCGCTGATCAAAGTCGATGACATGGCGCAGGCCATCGAAGTCGCCAACCGCATCGCGCCGGAACACCTGGAATTGTCGGTCGCCGACCCGCAGGCCTGGTTGCCGCAGATCCGCCACGCCGGTGCGATCTTCATGGGCCGCCACACCAGCGAGGCCCTGGGTGACTATTGCGCAGGCCCTAACCACGTATTGCCGACGTCCGGCACCGCGCGCTTCTCGTCGCCTCTGGGGGTGTATGACTTCCAGAAGCGTTCGTCGATCATCTTCTGCTCCGAGCAGGGTGCCTCCGAACTGGGCAAGACCGCTTCGGTGCTGGCCCGTGGCGAATCGCTGAGCGCCCACGCCCGCAGCGCCGAGTACCGCATTCTTGACGAGCCATCCGTTGAACGGCAGGGGAACTGAAATGAGTAAATTCTGGAGCCCGTTCGTCAAGAACCTGGTGCCCTACGTGCCGGGTGAACAGCCGAAGCTGACCCGATTGGTCAAGCTCAACACCAACGAGAACCCCTACGGCCCATCGCCCAAGGCCCTCGCGGCGATGCAGGCCGAGCTGAACGACAATCTGCGCCTGTATCCGGATCCCAACAGCGACCTGCTGAAAGGCGCCGTGGCCCGCTATTACGGCGTGCAGGGCAACCAGGTGTTCCTGGGTAACGGTTCGGATGAAGTGCTGGCGCACATTTTTCACGGCCTGTTGCAGCACGACCAGCCGCTGTTGTTCCCGGACATCAGCTACAGCTTCTATCCGGTGTATTGCGGCCTGTACGGTATTCAGTTCGAGGCGGTGTCGCTGGATGAGCAATTCCAGATCGACCCGGCCGACTACGCCAAACCCAACGGCGGGATCATTTTCCCCAACCCGAACGCGCCGACCGGCTGCCTGCTGGCGCTGGAGGCGGTCGAGCGGATCCTCAAGGCCAGCCCGAATTCGGTGGTCGTGGTGGACGAGGCCTATATCGACTTCGGCGGCGAGACGGCCATCAGCCTGGTGGATCGTTATCCGAACCTGCTGGTGACCCAGACCCTGTCCAAGTCCCGCTCGCTGGCGGGGCTGCGCGTGGGCCTGGCGGTGGGGCATCCGGACCTGATCGAAGCGCTGGAGCGGATCAAGAACAGCTTCAACTCCTACCCGTTGGATCGCCTGGCGAATGTCGGCGGCGCGGCGGCGTTCGATGATCGCGAGCATTTCGACCGGACCTGCCGATTGGTCATCGAACACCGTGAGTGGGTGGTGGATCAGTTGGAAGCGAAGGGCTTCGAAGTATTGCCCTCGGCGGCCAACTTCATCTTCGCCCGCCACCCCCGGCACGACGCGGCAGGGCTGGCGGCGAAACTGCGGGAGCAGGGCGTGATCGTGCGGCACTTCAAGCAGGAGCGGATTGCCCAATTCCTGCGGATCAGCATCGGCACGCCGGAGCAGAACCAGGCCCTGATCGAAGCACTCGGCGAACTCTGAAACCCTGCATTGAGCCTGTGGAATCCTGTGGAGTCTGTGGGAGCAAAGCTTGCTCGCGAGGGCGGTGTGTCAGTCGCTTCAATGTTGGCTGACCCGAAGCCATCGCGAGCAAGCTTTGCTCCCACAGTCGTTTTGTGGTGTACACAAGATCTGCATACCGCCGCAAATCCCCCTGTGGGAGCGAGCTTGCTCGCGAAAGCGGTGTGTCAGTCACTGTAATGTTGGCTGAACTGACGCCATCGCGAGCAAGCTCGCTCCCACAGTTGTTTTGTGGTGTACGCAAGATCGGCATTCCCCGCAAATCCCCCTGTGGGAGCGAGCTTGCTCGCGATGGGGCCTTTGGATCAGACCCTGAACTGGTTGATCAGCCGCCGCTGCTGCTCTGCCAGTTTGGTCAGCCCGGCGCTGGCCGCGCTGGATTCGTCGGCACCGCTGGCCACTTCGTTCGCCACTTGCCCGATGTTGATCACGTTGCGGTTGATGTCGTCGGCCACGGCGCTCTGTTCCTCGGCAGCGCTGGCGATCTGGGTATTCATGTCGTTGATCACCGACACCGCCTGGGTAATCGTTTCCAAGGCCTGGGCCGCTTTCGCCGCATGCTGCACGCTTTCATCGGTACGATGCTGGCTGTCTTCCATCACCCGAACCACATCCCGGGTGCCTTGTTGCAGTTGCTGGATCATTGCCTGGATTTCTTCAGTCGCCTGCTGGGTCTTCTGCGCCAGGTTGCGCACTTCATCGGCGACCACCGCGAAACCACGGCCCTGTTCACCGGCCCGGGCGGCTTCGATGGCTGCGTTGAGGGCCAACAGGTTGGTCTGCTCGGCGATCCCGCGGATGGCGGTGAGGATCGCATTGATGTTCTCGCTGTCCTTGGCCAGGGTCTGCACCACACCCACCGCCTTGCCGATTTCCACGGCCAGGGCGCCAATGGAGGTGGAAGTGTCCCGCACGATCTGCATGCCCTGGCTGGCGGCCTGGTCCGCATGACTGGCAGCCTGGGCCGCCTGGGTCGCGTTGCGGGCCACGTCCTGGGCGGTGGCGGTCATTTCGTGCACGGCCGTGGCGACCTGATCGATCTCCGTCATCTGCTTGTGCACGCCCTGGTTGGTGCGGATCGCGATATCGGCGGTGTGCTCCGATGAATCGCTGACACTCTGCACCGAGGTCACCACCTGGGTGATCATGCCCTGCAACTTGCTCAGGAAGGTGTTGAAGCCCCTGGCGATCGCGCCCAGTTCGTCGGCGCGGTCGCTCACCAGGCGACGGGTCAGGTCGCCTTCGCCCTGGGCGATGTCATCGAGCATCGCCACCATCTGCTTGAGTGGCCGGGCGATGCCGTGGCCCACCAGCCAGATCACCAGCAGACCGATCCCGGCAATCACCAGGCCCACCATCGCCATGCCGAAGATATCGGTCTGGCGCCGATGGTCGAGGTCTTGCTGCAAGGCTTGCAGGTCGGCCATGACCGCGTTCAGCGGCAGTTGCAGCATCAGTGTCCAGCGGGCGTTGGTCTCGCCGATGCCGAACGGCATGTACACCTCGATATGCCCGTGGGCTTCGTCGATGTCGTAACGCACTTCGCCGACGCCCAGTTTGGTCAGGTTATCCAGTTCATTGGCGTCCAGCAGGTCGCTGGCCTTTTCCCCGAGTTTGCTCGGGTCCTTGGTGAAGGCCACCAGCCGGTTGTTGCTTGAGAGCAAGGCCATTTCCCCGGCGCCGTCGTACAGCTTGCCGTCGGCGGCCACGAGCATGTCCTGGATGAAGTTCACCGACAGGTCGGCACCGACGATGCCCTGGAACTTGCCCTCGATCATGATCGGTTCGATGAACGAAGCGAGCATGGTCATCGTGCTGCCGACGCGGTAGGGCGCCGGATCGATCACGCAGGCTTTCTTGCTGTCCTGGGAGCACTGGTAGTACTCACTGGCGCGAATGCCGGTGGAGAGCAGTTTTTGATCGGTCACATCGGCGAGCTTTTCCAGGCCCAGGGAGCCGTCCTGGTTGCGAAACCACCAGGGCAGGAAACGCCCGTTGGTTTCCATGCCCAGCACCGGGCTGTCCACGTAATTGGCGTCGTCGCGGTCGATGGCATTCGGCTCCCAGGCGATGTAGGCGCCGAGGATTTTCGGGTTGCGTACGACGGTTTCGCGCAACAGGCTGATCATCTGCTCCCGGGGCACCTTCAGTTGCGGGTTGCCGTCCGCGCCGTTCATGCCCATCAAGGCATTCGTGGTGGCCAGGCCGCGGGCGAGCAACAGCGGGGCTTCCAGTTCCCGCTGGATCAGGCTGGCCTGGGTACGTGCCAAGGCACTGAGGCGTTGTTCGATGAGTTGCTCGAACTGCGCCTTGGTTCGCTGTTGCACCATCTCCTGGGTGCGGGCGCCGGCAAACAGCGCGTACAACACAAGGGCGCCGCCCACGCTGAGCACGATGGCACCGGCCAGGGCGGCCACGGAAAACTGGATCGATCTGAATTTCATAAAGACTCCGGACGCGGAAATGACGTCTGGGATCTTTATCGGCGTTTCTGTGGCGCGGCATGAGGCGCTGTTCGTCGGGTGACTGTTTTGGCTAGGTGGGTGTCGCAAATGGGCGCAGTGGTTCTGTCCAAAAAAACCGCAATCCCCTCGTTGTGTATCTGGCGCCGATACAAATCAAGGCCTAGGATACGCCCACGTTTCCAGGGAGCTTCTTTTACATGAACAAGACATTGATGGTGAGTGCTCTGAGCGCGGCGCTGCTGCTCGCCGGTTGCCAGTCGGTCAATACCACCAGCGGCGGAGCCGTGGGTGTGGAACGCAAGCAGTACATGTTCAGCATGCTGTCGACCGACCAGGTCAACCAGATGTATGCCCAGTCCTATCAAAAGACGATGGGCGAGGCGAGTGCCCAGGGCGTCTTGGACAAGACCAGCAGCGATGCCAAGCGCGTCCAGGCCATCTCCAGTCGACTGATCGCCCAGGCGCCGGTGTTCCGTCCGGATTCGGCGCAATGGAACTGGGAAGTGAACCTGATCAAGAGCGACGAGCTCAACGCCAGCTGCGGCCCTGGTGGGAAAATCATTTTCTACACCGGCTTGATCAATAAGCTGAAGCTCACCGACGATGAAATCGCCGCGATCATCGGCCATGAAATCGCCCACGCCCTGCGCGAGCACGGGCGCGAGGCGATGTCCAAGGCCTACGGCATCGAAATGGCCAAGCAGGGCGCCGGTGCCTTGTTCGGCCTCGGCCAGGACAGCCTGGCGTTGGCCGACACCGTCGCCAACTACGGCATGACCTTGCCCAACAGCCGTGGCAACGAGAACGAAGCCGACCTGATCGGCCTCGAACTGGCCGCCCGCGCCGGCTATAACCCGAACGCCGCGATCACCTTGTGGAACAAGATGGCCAAGGCGTCGGAAGGCGCGCCACCGGAGTTCATGAGCACCCACCCATCGTCGAGCAGCCGTATTGCTTCGTTGCAGGCGGCGATTCCGAAGGTGATGCCGCTGTATCAGCAGGCCAAGAAGTAACCATCGTCATGTGGTGAAACTTTTTTGTGGCGAGGGGGCTTGCTCCCGCTGGGCCGGTCCGACGCCACGGGCGAAGCGGCCCCAAAAGCTTGCGGTCGCTGCGCACCCGAGCGGGAGCAAGCTCCCTCGCCACAACAGCCTCAAACCCACCCACTGCTCTGCATCGCCTTGTACACCGCCACGATCGCCAGGACGAAGAACGCCGAGGCGGCCAGGCGGCGGATCAGGGTCAGGGGCAGCTTCTCGGCGGCGAAATTGCCCGCCAGGACCACCGGCACGTTGGCAATCAACATGCCCACGGTGGTGCCGATGATCACCAACCACAGCTCCGGGTATTGCGCGGCGAGCATCACCGTGGCGATCTGGGTCTTGTCGCCGATTTCCGCCAGGAAAAACGCAATCAGCGGGGTCAGGAACGGTCCGAACTTGCGGGCCGTGTTGGCTTCTTCATCGTCCAGTTTGTCCGGGACCAAGGTCCACAGTGCCGTGGCCGCGAAGCTGGCCGCCAGTATCCAGTGCAGGACCGCGTCGGAGAAAAAACCGCTGACCCAGGCGCCGACCGCGCCGGCCGCCGCATGGTTGGCCAGGGTCGCGGCCACGATGCCAGCGATGATCGGCCAGGGTTTGCGAAAGCGTGCCGCCAGGATGAGCGCGAGCAATTGCGTCTTGTCGCCGATTTCGGCCAGCGCAACGATCGCCGTGGGTACCAGGAGTGAGTCCAGCATCAGGGAATTTCCTAAAGGGGCGGGTCGACACGGCTATGACACGTACAGCCTTCCCGCCCCGGGTAAGGTGTGCGTGTCATAGGTCTTGTCAAACCCAGCGACCATCTGCGTGGACGCTTGGGCCGCATACGCCATGGTCTGCTGACCAAGTATGTTGACGTATGCCGGGCGAGCATGGCGCTCGCGGGAGACTACTCCCCTAGGACGGAGCGGATTCTGCCTAGGCAAATCCGATTGGGCAAGTGCTGTTTTGTAAAAACGCCTCAGCCACGCTTGGCCCGGTAGATGCGAAAACCCTGGCCTTCGGCCTTGATCGCGCAGACGCCCAGATGCTCTTCGATCAAGGGTTGGTACTTGAGGAAACTATTGGCCACCAGGCGAAGTTCGCCGCCGTTTTTCAGATGTTTGGCCGCTTTTCGCAGCAGGTTCTCCGTGGCGTGGTAATCGGTGTGCACGCCCACATGGAACGGTGGGTTGCTCAGGATCGCGCTCAAACCCATCGGCGCGGCGTCAATGCCATCACCGGTCAGCACGTCGGCTTCCAGGCCAGTGGCGGCCAAAGTCAGGCGGCTGCTGGCGGCGGCGAAAGCGTCCACGTCCAGCAGGGTGACGGTATTGTGCGGGTAGCGTCGCTTGACCGCCGCCCCCATCACCCCGGCACCGCAGCCGAAGTCCAGCAGATGGCCGCTAGGCAGTTTATCCAAGTGTTCCAACAGCAGCGCACTGCCGCGATCCAGGCGGCCATGGCTGAACACCCCGGGCAGGCTGATGACTTTCAGCGGGCCGTCGGCCAGGGGCAGTTCGTAGGTCTGGGCCAGGCTTTCCAGCGGCTTGGCCTCGGGCGCATTCGCGACCGTGACCTGCCACAGCTGGCAGTGCCGTGCGCTATCGAGCTTGCGCGGCTTGCCGAACGGGTTGAGCTGCTTGGACGCCCCTTCGATGCCGCTGCGTTTTTCCCCCACCAGGTACACCTCACGACCAGCCAGGCGCGCCGCCACGGCATTGAGGATGTAATCGGTCAGGTCCTTGGCCTTGGGCAGGAATACCACGGCGGTGTCGAACCCATGCTCCGGGACGTTCACGCCAAAGTGGCTGCGCTCGGGGAAACGAGCATCCAGCGCGGCCTGATCGCCGGCATGCCAGCACCAGCCATGGGCCTCGGGCAAACGGCCGAGCAGGTCGTCGGCGGGCAGGCCGGCCAACAACACCGAACCCTGGAATAACTCGGCCTGACGAAGCAGTACTTCACTGCGCGGATCCATGGTCTGCTCCTTGAAAAAAAGTGCGGCAGTTTATCAACTGACGACACGCCGCGCTGTACCGCTGAAAAAGCCTTGGGCGTTTTCGCTCATTTGGCCGACGATCCGTTGCCGAGCCTCGCGGCTGCCCCAGGCGTTGTGGGGGGTGACGATCAAGCGTGGAATATCGCCGGCCAGCAGCGGATTGCCTTGGACCGGCGGCTCCACGCTCAGCACGTCGGTGGCCGCGCCACCCAAGTGACCGCGGCGCAGGGCCTCGGCCAGCGCCTGTTCGTCGATCAGGCCGCCACGGGCGGTGTTGACCACGAACGCACGGGGCTTGAGCAATGCCAGTTCGCGGGCGCCGATGAAGTGGCGGGTGTGCTCATTGAGCGGGCAGTGCAGGGTCAGGGCATCGACGTGTGGCAGCAATTGCTCCAGCGGCAAGCGGTCGGGGCGGGCCGGACGGCCGGGGATCTGCCCCAGCAGCACACGCATGCCAAAGGCTTCGGCCAGCCGCCCGACGGCGCTGCCCAACTCGCCATGGCCGAGCAGGCCCAGGGTCTTGCCTTCCAGTTCGACAATCGGATAGTCCAGCAGGCAGAACTGCGAAGCCTGCTGCCAGCGACCTTCACCCACCGCCTTTTGATAATCGGCCAGGCGCGTCGCCAGGTTCAGCAACAGCATGATCGTGTGTTGGGCCACCGATGGCGTGCCGTAGCCTTGGCAATTGCACACGGTGATGCCGTGGCTGCGGGCCGCCGCCAGGTCGACATTGTTGGTGCCGGTGGCACTGATCAAAATCAGCTTCAGGTCCGGGCTGGCCGCCATCGCTTGGGCATCGATCACGATTTTGTTGGTGATTGCCACGGTGGCGCCCATGAGCCGCTCGGTCACCTGGTCTGGCGTGGTCCGGGCGAACAGTTGCAGTTCGCTGAAGCAGCCGCGCAGCGGGCCCAGGTCCAGGTCGCCGAGGTCCAGGGAAGGGTGGTCGAGGAAAACGGCGCGAGCGGTGTTCGTCATCAGCTGTACCTTTTATGTCAAGAACCGAAGGCGTAATGTGGCGAGCCTATCAGATGGAATGTGGCTTTGGCCTAGCTCGATATTGGGGCTAATGAAGATCCTTGTGGCGAGGGGATTTATCCCCGTTGGGCTGCGAAGCAGCCCTGAAACCTGAACACTGGATGTGCCAGGCAAAAAATGTCCGAAGCTTCTTGGGGCTGCTTCGCAGCCCAACGGGGATAAATCCCCTCGCCACAGATTCATTTGCCACACAATGATGTTTGTTTTGAGATTTGAGTTAGCCAAGGAGCCCCACCATGTACCTCGCCGAATTCCTCACCGTCGCCCTGATTCACCTGCTGGCCGTTGCCAGCCCCGGGCCGGATTTTGCCGTGGTGGTGCGCGAAAGCGTGACCCATGGCCGGCGCGCCGGGACCTGGACGGCGCTGGGCGTCGGCACGGCGATTTTCCTGCATGTGGGCTATTCGTTGCTGGGCATCGGCCTGATCGTGTCGCAATCGATCGTGCTGTTCAACGCGCTGAAGTGGGCCGCCGCCGCGTACTTGCTGTACATCGGTTTCAAGGCACTGCGGGCGCAACCGGCCAAGCCGGCCGAGGAAAACCTGCACCAGGAGATCGGTGAGCGTACCGCCCGCGGCGCGTTCATCTCCGGTTTTGTCACCAATGGCCTGAACCCCAAGGCGACGCTGTTTTTCCTGTCGCTGTTCACCGTGGTGATCAACCCGCATACACCGCTGGCGATCCAGGCCGGTTATGGCGTGTACCTGGCGGTGGCGACGGCCGTCTGGTTCTGCCTGGTAGCGCTGCTGTTCAGCCAGCAACGGGTACGCGCCGGTTTCGCGCGCATGGGCCACTGGTTCGACCGGACCATGGGCGCGGTGCTCGTCGCCATTGGCGTGAAGCTGGCGTTTACCGAGTCGCACTGATCCACCCCGTCTTGCTTTGCGTAGGAGCTGCCGAAGGCTGCGATCTTTTGATCTTTTGATCTTTCGCTCTGGATTCAATTGGCAGGGGAAAGATCGCAGCCTCGTTGCACTCGGCAGCTCCTACAGTCCCAGGCATGGCTCAAGGCTAGTATCTGCGCGCTGATCAAATCATTCCTTTGGCTGATTTGATCCGTGTATAAGCGCTCTAGAGTGCTTACTTCCAGCCAAGACCGTGCAGTCAGAAAAGGGACTCTTATGTTGCAGACTCGCGTTATTCCTCCCGCCGAAGGCGCCTATCAATACCCGCTGCTGATCAAGCGGCTGCTGATGTCCGGCACGCGTTACGAGAAAACCCGCGAGATCATCTACCGTGACCAGTTGCGCTACAGCTATCCGACGCTGATCGAGCGGGTCGCGCGCCTGGCCAACGTGTTGACCGAGGCGGGGGTCAAGGCCGGCGATACCGTGGCGGTGATGGACTGGGACAGCCATCGCTACCTGGAATGCATGTTCGCGATCCCGATGATCGGCGCGGTGATCCACACCATCAACGTGCGCCTGTCACCGGAGCAGATCGCCTACACCATGAACCACGCCGAGGACCGCTTCGTGCTGGTCAACAGCGAGTTCGTCGGCTTGTACCAGGCGATAGCCGGGCCCCTCACCACGGTGGACAAGACCCTGCTGCTGACCGACCTGCCGGAAAAAACCGCCGACCTGCCGAACCTGGTGGGCGAGTACGAACAATTGCTGGCCGCCGCCGACCCCACCTACGATTTCCAGGATTTCGACGAAAACTCCGTCGCCACCACGTTCTATACCACCGGCACCACCGGCAATCCCAAGGGCGTGTACTTCACCCATCGGCAACTGGTGCTGCACACCATGGGCGTGGCGACCATCATGGGCTCCATCGACAGCGTGCGGCTGCTGGGCACCAACGACGTGTACATGCCCATCACGCCGATGTTCCATGTCCACGCCTGGGGCCTGCCCTACGTGGCGACCATGCTCGGGCTCAAGCAGGTCTACCCGGGCCGCTACGACCCGGAATTCCTGGTCCAGTTGTGGCGCAAGGAAAAAGTCACCTTTTCCCATTGCGTGCCGACCATCCTGCAAATGGTCCTCAATGCCAAGGGCGCCCAGGACACCGACTTCGGCGGCTGGAAAATCGTCATCGGCGGCAGCGCCCTGAACCGCAGCTTGTACGAAGCGGCCAAGGCCCGGGGCATCCAGCTCACGGCGGCCTACGGCATGTCGGAAACCGGCCCGCTGGTGTCCTGCGCCCACCTCAACGCGGAACTGATGGCCGGCAGCGAAGACGAACGCACCACCTACCGGATCAAGGCCGGGGTGCCAGGGCCACTGGTGGAAGCGGCGATCGTCGACACCGAGGGCAATTTCCTGCCGGCCGACGGCGAGACCCAGGGCGAACTGGTGCTGCGTGCGCCGTGGCTCACCGAAGGCTATTTCAACGAGCCGCAGAAGGGCGCCGAGCTCTGGGCCGGCGGCTGGCTGCACACCGGTGATGTCGCCACGCTCGACAACATGGGCTTCATCGACATCCGCGACCGCATCAAGGACGTGATCAAGACCGGTGGCGAATGGATCTCCTCCCTGGACCTGGAAGACCTCATCAGCCGTCACGCGGCGGTACGCGAAGTAGCAGTGGTCGGCATTCCCGATCCGCAGTGGGGCGAGCGGCCGTTTGCCTTGCTGGTGATTCGCGAAGGGCATGAGATCGGGGCTCGCGAGCTCAAGGACCACCTCAAGCCGTTCGTCGAGCTGGGGCACCTGAGCAAGTGGGCGATCCCGAGCCAGATCGCCCTTGTTACGGAAATTCCCAAGACCAGCGTCGGCAAGCTCGACAAGAAGCGCATCCGCGTCGACATCACCGAATGGCAGAGCAACAACAGCACCTTCCTGTCCACGCTTTAGGCCTTTTTGCCGTGCCCGAAAGGGCACGGCAGCCCCACCAAGCAAGCGCTTGCCTTGTCAAACCGAAAATTTCAGCCATCCTTGCCGTGCCGGCATCTGTCGGCCTGGCGAAAGGACTGTTCCAGAGTGGTTGAGGGCTGCAAATCACACTTTAGAGGGATCAAGCCGTACTACCTGCTGGCTATAGTCCGCTCACGGATTCTCAAGAACGGGGCGCACGCACGAAAGGGCGATGCGACTTCGACGGATGTCGGGACGCTGCTGCTCCCTGCCGCCGAGGTGTTCTTGAAATGTCCATTGCCATAACAATAATGCACATGGAGTAGCGTCGATGACCTCAGCAACCACGTTCTGGCGCCGGGCAAAACTGCCTCTGGCGGTCAGTCTCGCCTCTTCGCTCGCCGGGCCTGCATTCGGCGTCAGTTTCAACATCGGTGAAATCGAAGGCCAGTTCGACTCGTCCCTGTCCGTCGGCGCGAGCTGGTCCACGGCCAACGCCAACAAGGACCTGATCGGCGTCAACAATGGCGGCAAGGGTTTGTCGCAGACCTCCGATGACGGCCACCTGAATTTCAAGCGCGGGGAAACCTTCTCGAAGATCTTCAAGGGCATCCATGACCTGGAACTGAAGTACGGCGATACCGGCATATTCGTGCGCGGCAAGTACTGGTACGACTTCGAACTCAAGGACGAACATCGCCTGTACAAGGACATCAGCGACAGCAACCGCAAGGAAGGCGCCAAGTCCTCCGGCGGGCAGATCCTCGACGCATTCATCTACCACAACTACGCCATTGCCGATCAGCCGGGCTCGGTCCGCCTGGGCAAGCAGGTGGTCAGCTGGGGTGAAAGTACCTTCATCCAGGGCGGCATCAACTCCATCAACCCGGTCGACGTGTCCGCGTTCCGTCGTCCTGGCGCCGAGGTCAAGGAAGGCCTGATCCCGGTGAACATGTTCTACGTCTCCCAGAGCCTGACCGACAACCTGTCGGCCGAGGCGTTCTACCAGTTGGAGTGGGACCAGACCGTGGTGGATAACTGCGGCACGTTCTTCTCCCAGCCGGATGTGATTGCGGATGGGTGTACCGACAATCTGCGGGTGCTGAATAAACGTTCGTCCGTTCCGCTGCCGGGCGTCATTCTTCCGATATTGGAAGGCCAGGGTGTCGATATCAACGAAGAAGGCGTGCTGGTACGTCGAGGCCCGGACCGCGATGCTCGCGACAGCGGCCAGTGGGGCGCGTCGTTGAAGTACATGTTCGAACCGCTGGACACCGAGTTCGGTGCCTACTTCATGAACTACCACAGCCGTGCGCCGATTTTCAGTGCCCAGGGGGCTGCGCAGCAGTTCTACACCGCGGGGCCAATCGCGGCACTGCGCCCTCTGATCGTGGCAGGTAACTCCAATTACTTTGTTGAGTACCCAGAAGATATCCGTCTCTATGGCCTGAGTTTCTCCACGACACTGCCTACCGGCACGGCGTGGAGCGGTGAGATCAGCTATCGTCCGAATGCACCGGTACAACTGAGCACCACTGACATTCTCTTCGCTGGCGTGACGCCGCTTCCCGGCTTTGGCGATGCATCGGTGCTCCAGGGCACGCCGGGCCAAGACCTGCATGGCTATCGCCGTAAAGAGGTCACTCAGTTCCAGACTACATTCACGCACTTCCTGGATCAGGTCATGGGCGCCAGCCGCCTGACGCTGGTCGGTGAAATCGGGGTGACCCATGTTGGTGGCCTGGAAAGCAAATCCGACGCGCGTTATGGTCGCGATCCGGTGTTCGGGCCGGGCAAACTGCCCAACGATTTCTGTGAGTCGCTCAACGGCTCTACTGCGGGGGGAGGCGGCCAGACGATCAACGACGTGAACAGCAATTGCAACAACGACGGCTTCACCACCTCCACCTCCTGGGGCTACCGCGCGCGCGCCATCTGGGAATACCCGGACGTGTTCGCCGGCGTGAACCTCAAGCCCAACGTGGCCTGGTCCCATGACGTCAAGGGCTACTCGCCAGGCCCTGGCGGCAACTTCGAAGAAGGCCGCAAGGCCGTCAGCCTCGGGCTGGATGCCGAGTACCAGAACACCTACAACGCCAGCCTGGCCTACACCAACTTCTTTGGTGGCGACTTCAGCACCGTGGACGATCGCGACTTCCTGGCGCTCAGCGTCGGCGTGACCTTCTAAGCACCGTATTTCAGGACGACACACTATGAAAATAACAAAGAATCTGATGCAGGCCGGTGTTCTGGGGCTATCCCTGCTGGCCGCCAGCGTCATGGCGGCGGTACCCGCGGCCGAGGCCGACAAACTGGGCAAGAGCCTGACGCCGATGGGCGCCGAGATGGCCGGCAATGCCGATGGCTCGATCTCGGCCTGGAAGCCCATGGCCAAGAACGCCGGTGCCGTGGACAGCAAGGGCTTCCTTGCCGACCCGTTCCCGACTGAGAAACCGCTGTTCACCATCACCGCGCAGAACGTCGAGCAGTACAAGGCCAAACTCGCCCCGGGCCAGTACGCGATGTTCAAGCGCTACCCGGAAACCTTCAAGATGCCGGTCTACCCGACCCATCGCGGCGCCACCGTGCCGGACGAGGTGTTCGCCTCCATCAAGAAGAATGCGGTCAACACCAAGCTGGTGTCCGGCGGCAACGGCCTGGAGAACTTCGAGACGGCCGTGCCGTTCCCGATTCCCCAGAGCGGCGTGGAAGTGATCTGGAACCACATCACCCGCTATCGCGGCGGCAGCGTGACGCGCCTGGTCACCCAGGCCACCCCGCAGCCCAACGGCTCCTACAGCCTGGTGTACTTCCGCGACCAGTTCGTCTTCCGCGACAAGATGAAGGATTTCGATCCGGCCAACCCAGGCAACATCCTGTTCTACTTCAAGCAACAAGTGACCGCGCCGGCGCGCCTGGCCGGTGGCGTGCTGCTGGTGCACGAAACCCTCGACCAAGTGAAGGAACCGCGTTCGGCATGGGTCTACAACGCTGGCCAGCGCCGTGTGCGCCGTGCCCCGCAAGTGTCCTATGACGGCCCGGGTACCGCAGCCGACGGCCTGCGTACTTCCGACAACCTGGACATGTACAACGGCGCGCCGGATCGCTACGACTGGAAGCTGGAAGGCAAGAAAGAGCTGTACATCGCCGCCAACAGCTACAAGATCGATTCGCCACAACTCAAGTACGCCGACATCATCAAGGCCGGCCACATCAACCAGGACCTGACTCGCTACGAGCTGCGTCGTGTCTGGCATGTGACCGCGACCCTGAAGGAAGGCCAGCGTCACATCTACGCCAAGCGTGACTTCTACATCGACGAAGACACCTGGCAAGCCGCGGTGATCGACCACTACGACGGTCGTGGCCAACTGTGGCGCGTGGCCGAGGCCCATGCCGAGAACTACTACGACAAGCAAGTGCCGTGGTACGCCCTGGAAACCCTCTACGACCTGCAGTCCGGCCGCTACCTGGCGCTGGGCATGAAGCACGAAGAGAAATCGGCCTACGACTTCGGCTTCACCGCCACCACCGCCGACTTCACTCCGAACGCATTGCGCCAGGACGGTATCCGCTAAACCGCTCCACCCGAGGCCGCATCCTCGAAACAACGCCCCGACTGGTTCGGGGCGTTTTTTTTGACCCACACAAAACCCCTGTGGCGAGGGAGCTTGCTCCCGCTGGACTGCGCAGCAGTCCCAAAGCGGAGTACTCGGGGTATCAGATCAAACGGGGCGGCCTTGGGGCTGCTGCGCACCCCAGCGGGAGCAAGCTCCCTCGCCACAAGAGCGGCGGCTGCCTGGATTTTTCACGGCCATCAACGTGTAGTCTTTTTGTAGCCATTTGTAGCACTCCCTTCAATACCTCCTCGTTTACCGCTAGTCTGCGGACATCTGCAACGCCGCGACCCGCATTCCAACAAGAGCCGGCCATGACTGATTTGTCTTCACTTCCGGATTCTGCCCGCGCAGCCATCGCGGTACAGGACGGGCGTTTCTACCGCCCGCCCTTGCCCGACGGCCACGTCGTGCGGCCGCGGTTGTGCCAGCGTTTGGCCGCTGGGCTCGGGGGCAGGTTGTTGTTGGTCAGTGCGCCGGCGGGGTTTGGTAAAAGCTCCCTGGCGGTGGAGTTCTGCCAGAGCCTGCCGGCCTATTGGCAAAGCCTCTGGTTGGGACTCAGTGCCCGGGACAACGATCCCGGGCGTTTCCTGGAACGTTTGCTCGAAGGGCTCCAGGCCTTTTTCCCGCAACTGGGTGGCCGGGCACTGGGGTTGCTGAAAATGCGCCAGCGCCACCAGCCCTTTGCCTTCGAAGAATGGCTCGATGGCTTGCTGGACGAACTGTCCACGCACTTGTCGCCGCGCAATCCCTTGTTGCTGGTCCTGGACGATTACCACCTGGCCCAAAGCCCGGTGCTGGATCGCTGCCTGCAATTTTTCCTCAATCACCTGCCCGACGGTCTGCTGGTCCTTGTCACCAGCCGCCAGCGTCCGGACTGGCACCTGGCGCGCCTGCGCCTGTCGCGGCAATTGCTCGAACTCAATGAACAAGACCTGCGCCTGACCCATGACGAAGCCTTGACCCTGCTCCAGCATCACAGCAGCTCGTTGCGCGGTGAGGCGTTGGAAAACCTCATCCAGCGCAGCGAAGGTTGGGTGGCGGGTCTGCGGTTCTGGTTGCTGGCGGCGTCTGAAGCCGGCACCGAAGGCCTGCTGCCCCAGGCCTTGAATGGCGGCGAAGGGTTGATTCGCGATTACCTGCTCGAAGAAGTCATCGATTGCCTGCCCGCCGAGGTGCAGGCGTTCCTGTATGACACGGCCCCTCAGGAACGCTTCTGCAGCGCGCTGTGCGACGCCGTGCGCGAAGCCCATGACAGCGCCGAGATCCTGCGCTACCTGGCGTCCCACCAAGTATTCCTGGTGCCTTTGGACGAGCACGGCCATTGGTACCGTTACCACCATCTGTTTTCCGATCTGCTGCGCAGTCGTCCCAGCGCGCCGGCCATGGTCCCGGCCGCGACCCTGCACCTGCGGGCCTGCCGCTGGTTCAACGCCCAGGGCCTGATCGACGAAGCCGTGGAACAGGCCCTGCGGGCCGGCCATCTGGATGTGGCGGCGAACCTGGTGCAGAACCTCTCGGAGGAACAACTGCTGGCCGAGCAGAACGTCGGCATGTTGCTGCGCTGGAAAATGGACCTGCCCGACAGCCTGCTCATCAGCACGCCGCGGCTGATCGTGCTCTACAGTTGGGCGCTGGGCTTGGCCTGCCAGCTGGATGCCGCCGAAGAGCTGGCCGCGCACTTGAGTCGTTTCCTGCCGGCCCCTTCGGCCACTGCACAAAAATCCATGCTCGCCCAATGGCTGGCCCTGAGCGGCATCGTCGCCCGGGGTCGTGGCGATCGCGAGGCCACCGTGCGTTATTGCAGCGAAGCCCTGGAGAGCCTGCCGCAAAAACGTTACGGCCAGCGGCTGATGTGCCTGTCCACCTTGTCGAACCTGGCCATTGCCGACGGGGACCTGTGGCGCGCGCGTAACCTGAACCGCGATTCCCTGGAGCTGGCGCAGCGGGTCGGCAATCCATTGTTCGAGGCCTTGGCCCATTACGATCGCGCCCGGGTCCTGCAGGCGCGGGGAGAGATCTTGCGGGCACTGGATGAAGTGCACCATGGCCTGCAACGTTTGCACAAGCTGTCGCCCCAGCGGCTTTATGCGGTGCGGGCACGACTGATCATGTACGAAGGTTTCCTGCTGACTTTGCGCATGCAGCCCCAGGCCGGCCTGGCGCGGTTGCAGGCGGGCCTCACCGAAGCCCGCGCCTGCCGCGACATCAGCGTGCTGATCGGTCATTGCGTGGTCGCGCGGATCGAAGGCTACAGCGGCGAGTTCGCCCGGGCTTTTGCCGAACTGGCTGAAGCCGAGCGGCTGATGCACATCTGGGATGTTCCGCCGATCTACTACCTGGCGATGATTACCCTGGTCAAATGCGAACTCTGGCTGGCCCAGGGCCGTACCGACCTGGCCGAAGCCTGGCTGGCCCGCCTGGGCCAGACCTACACGGGTGAGCGGGCCGCCGCGCCTCCGGAATTCCATCCGCAACTGCCGCTGCATGTCGAACTGCAACAGGCGGTGCTGGAATCCATCCGGGGTCACCCGATGCTCGCCGAAGGCCGGCTCAATGCCTTGTTGGAGCACGGCCAGCAAACCGGCCGGCAGATGCTCAGCGTGATGGCGCTCAACCAGAAAGTCGCCTTGCTGTTGAGCCTCGGCCGCGAACCCGAAGCCCGCCGCACCCTGGCCCAGGCTTTCGAGGCCGCCAGCGGTGGGGTGTTGCAGCCGTTCGAGTGGTTGCTGGGCAAGCACTGTGAATGGCTGCGCGAACAACTGCTGAACGCGCCGCCCAGCACCTTGCGCGAACATCTGCTCGAACGCCTGCCCTCGGTGGCCCAACTGGTCGACCCTGCGGCACCTGTCGAAACCCTGAGCAGTCGCGAACGGGCGGTGTTGCAGTTGATTGCCCAAGGCTGTTCGAACCAGGAGATTAGCGAGCAATTGTTTATCTCCCTGCACACCGTCAAGACCCACGCCAGCCACATCAACAGCAAACTCGGCGTCGAGCGCCGCACCCAGGCGGTGGCGCGGGCGAAAGCGTTGGGGTTGTTGGGCTGAGCAAGATATTGCGGCTGGTGAGATCCCCGTGGCGAGGGAGCTTGCTCCCGCTGGGCTGCGAAGCAGCCCCAACTGATAATCTGACACACCGCAGTGCCACGTGTAGGGTCGCTTCGCAACCCACCGGGAGCAAGCTCCCTCGCCACAAAGGCTTTGACAAGGAATCCCTCGATGTTGCCCCTCTACAAAACCATCCCATCCCCCGTCGGCCAACTGATCCTCGTCGCCCGGGAGACAAGGCTGGCGGCCATCCTGTGGGAAAACGAGCGGCTCAATCGGGTACGCCTGGGGCCTTTGGAAGAGGACACCCGGCATCCGCTCCTCAAGGAAACCGAACGTCAGTTGCTGGAATACTTCGCCGGCCAACGCCGCCGTTTCGAGCTGGAACTGGATTTTGCCGGCACTGACTTTCAGGTCCGGGTCTGGCAGGCCCTGTTGACCATCCCCTTTGGTGAAACCCGCAGCTACCGCGACATCGCCCTCCAGATCGGCCAACCCACAGCGGTCCGGGCGGTCGGCGCCGCCAATGGCCGCAACCCTATCTCGATCATCGCCCCGTGCCACCGCGTCATCGGCAGCTCCGGCAGTCTTACCGGCTTCGCTGGCGGCCTGGCAGCCAAACAGTTCCTGCTCAGCCTCGAAGGCCAGGAGAGCCTGCAACTACCGTTCTGACCTGATACAGGGATTGGGGGGATGCAAAATTTATAATCAGACCCAACCCACTGTGGGAGCGAGCTTGCTCGCGATGACCTCGGCACAGCCTGCATCACCGGCAACTGACCCACCGCTATCGCGAGCAAGCTCGCTCCCACAGTTGATGTGAGGTGACTGTAAATTTTGCATTTGCTCTCACGAGTCTCAGGCTGACGGCGATTTGGGAGGACGCATACGCGTCGGTGGCAGGCCGTTGGCGTTGTGCTGGTAGATCTGCGCGGGCTGGCCCTGTTCGTTGAAGAACACCTGGCCGATGCCTGCGCTGTTCCACAACCGCTCTCCGGCTTCAGCGTGTTCCGGCGTGTGGGGGACGATGCGCATGCTGCGGCGCTTGGTGAACCAGTTCAGGGGCGAGCGCGGCGAGTAGAGCCAGCGGTTCAGGCGGTCGAACCATTCCAGCAGCACCGGTGGGAATTCATTCTTGATGCCGCTGCTGGTGATCTGCCAAATGCGCGGGCCGCCCTTGCGGTGTGGGATCAGCACCTCGTAGACGAAGGAATAATGCACATCCCCTGACAGCACCACGTAGTTACCGGGTGTACGCGAGTGTCGGAAAATGTTCAGGATCACCTGGGCGGCGCCGCGATGGGCCATCCAGTTTTCCGCATCCACCAACAACGGATAACCGCACCAACTGAACACCCGCTGCACGGTCTCGATCAGCTTCACGCCGAAGATCGGTGCCGGCGAGACGATGATTGCCGAGGGGTGATCCAGCAGATCCTGTTGCAACTCGCTCAGGGCTTCCCAGTCCAGCAGGCCGGAAGGTTGCTTGAGGTTGTTCTCGCTGCGCCAGCGGCGGGTACGGGTATCGAGCACCACCAGGGCCGGGGTGCTTGGCAGCACGTAATGCCAGCGCTGGAAACCCAGCAGGGTGTCGATCAGTTGGTCCTGTGGCGCGCTGGCGAGGTAGCGGTCCCGGGCGGTGTCGCTCAGGGCCAGGGTTTGCGCTAGCACATCAGCAAAGGCATCCGGGTTGTTGCCCCAGCCCTGGCAGAGCATGTAGGCGATCAAGGCGTTGCCGATGATGCGTTTGGAGAACGGATGGCCGTAGGCGGTTTCTTCCCATTGCGCGGACAGGTTCCAGTCGTCGGTGATGTCGTGGTCATCGAAAATCATCAGGCACGACAAGTGCGCAAACACCCGGGCCACGCCGTCCAGCCCGGTCTTGAACGCATCGATGCGTTGCTGTTCCAGGTCGTAGCGCTGGCGCCGTTCGACGGTCAGTTCGGGCGGTTGGACAGTGATCAGTGTCCAGGGCACCGGCGACCACACCAGCAGGTACATCGCCATGACCTCGGCGAAGGTCACCAGGTGATTATCGGCGCTGCTGCTGGTGAAGATCGGCTTGCGCGCCCCGCCAAAAAAGCGCTCGCGCAGGGTTTCGTTGCTTTCCAAGGCCGGTAGCAAATCGGCCCGATGGTAATAGCTGGCCGGGTGTTGGTAGAGCTTGGCGCTGTCTTCCACCACGGCACCGTCCAGGCGCTCCTCGAACAGCCCCAGGCGTTCGATCAGCCCATGAATCGCCCGCAGCATGGGCCCGGCGACGTCGTCGGCATACACCTGGTCGCCGCTCATCATCAGCAGCGCCGGGCGTTGCGCCGGGTCTTGCGCCAACAATCGGTCAACACACAGCAGGCCGTCGTTGGCCGGGTAGTGGGGTTTGCGGCAGGAGCCGTGGACCAATTGCTCGATGCGCGAATGCAACATGAAGTTCGGGCACTGTGCCCCGTCATACAACAGGTGCGGCGCCCATTCGGCGATGGGCGCGCCCTCTACCAGCAGGTCGTAGTCAATCGCTACGTCCTGGGGCAGGGGCGTGTCGAGCGTCACGTCGATCAGGTGCACAAAAGCGTGTTGCCCCACCGGCACCACGGTGCAACGCGACGCATCCAGCGTCAGGTCGCCGACCCCGTCAATACGCAGGGTTAACGCTAGCGCTCGTGTGCCCACCAGCCACATCACCAGGCGCACAGGTTCCAGCCGCCGTAACAGCGCGCCGACCAGGACGGGTGGGAGGGTAGAGGTGATGTCTGGGGTGGACGACAGCATTAGCGAAAAAAGCTCTATTCAGGGAGAGGCGGGGATCATAGCGCAATGTGCTTTGCAACTGGGGAGGGTTGGATTGAAGTGGAGGAATTGCGCCCTTGTGGCGAGGGAGCTTGCTCCCGCTGGGGCGCGAAGCACCCCCAAAACCTGACACCTCGGTGTGTCAGGCAAACATTGGGGGCTGCTGCGCAGCCCAGCGGGAGCAAGCTCCCTCGCCACAGAGAGTGTTGAGCCAAGGGCATCAATTTATCCACAGTCCTGTCACGCGCTTATTGAGCGACGTTGGAAGCCTGCGCCGCCTTGATCAAGTCCGCCCCGATGTCCTTTTCAAACTTCGCCCACACCGGTTTCATCTTGTCGCGCCAGGCGCTGCGTTCCTGGGGCGTGAGGGCAATGATCTCGGTGGTCTTGGCGTCCAGGACTTTTTGTTTGTCCTGCTGGTTGAATCGTTCCGCTTCCTGGTTGGCATAGGCCGTGGATTCGACGACGATCTTCTCCAGTTCGCTGCGAATGTCCGGCGCCAGGCCGTTCCAGAAGTCCGACGTGGTGATCAGCATGTAGTCGAGGATGCCGTGGTTGGACTCGGTGACGTATTTCTGCACTTCATTGAGTTTCTGGTTGTAGAAGTTCGAATAGGTGTTTTCCGTGCCGTGGACCAAACCGGTGCGCAACCCCTGGTACACCACCGAGAAAATCATCGGCTGCGCTTTGGCGCCCACCGCCTTGAATTGTTCGTCCAGCACGGCGGAAGTCTGTATCCGGAACGTCAGGCCACGGGCATCCTCCGGGGTGCGTAATGGCTTGTTGGCCGACAGTTGCTTCATGCCGTTGTGCCAATAGGCCAGGCCGGTGATGTTCTTGCTTTCCATGGACTTGAGCAGCTTCTGCCCCTCGGGGCTCTGCTGGAAACGGTCCACTGCCGCGATGTCATCGAATAGAAATGGCAAGTCGAACAACTGCACGGTCCGCGTGTACTGATCGAACTTGGCCAGCGACCGCGCAATGATCTGCACTTCCCCCAGGAGCAAGGCTTCCATCTCCTTGTCATCGCCGTACAGCGTGGAGTTGGGGTACACCTCGACCTTCACTTTGCCCGGCAACCGCTCCTCCGCCAGCTTCTTGAACATCAACGCACCCTGGCCCTTGGGCGTTTGTTCGCCGACCACGTGGGAGAACTTGATGACGATCGGCTCGGTCGCCATGACCGTTCCCCATGCGCCGAAAGCCAGGGCGCAGGCGAGGGCTTTCCATACAGGTTTGAGCATTCAAGAGGTCCTTTTTTTGTCTGGAGGAATCGGGCCGACAGATCGGCCCGATACCTCCATGGCAAGGCAAAATCATCCTTTGCCCGCCACAGAGTGTTTGCCGGATTTAACTCATCCCCAACCAATTTGGCAGCGCCAGGGAAATCCACGGCACATAGGTAATCAGCACCAGGAACGCCAACAGGATCATCAACCACGGCATCGCCGCACGGATCGTGGCAGGCAAGGACATGCCGGTCACCGCCGAGGTGACGAACAGGTTCAGCCCCACCGGTGGCGTGATCAAGCCAATCTCCAGGTTCACCACCATGATGATGCCCAGGTGGATCGGGTCGATGCCCAGTTTCATGGCGATGGGGAACAGGATCGGCGCCAGGATCAGGATGATCGCCGAAGGCTCCATGAACGCGCCGGCGATCAGCAGCACGATGTTCACCACCAACAGGAAGGTCACCGGCGTCAACCCGGCATCGATCACCCAGGCGGTGATTTGCTGCGGCAGTTGTTCGGTGGTCAGCACGTGGGCGAAGAGCATGGCGTTGGCGATGATGAACATCAGCATGATGCTCAGCTTGGCCGACTCCAGCAGCACCTTGGGCGTCTCGCGGAAGGTGAGGTCCTTGTAGACGAACAACGCGATGAACGCCGAATACACCGCCGCCACTGCCGCGGCTTCGGTGGGGGTGAACATCCCGGAGTAGATCCCGCCGAGGATGATGAACATCAGCAACAGGCCCCAGATCGCCTTGCGCGCGGTGGTCAACCATTCGCGGAACGTGGCGCGGGGCAGGGCTGGCAGGTTTTTCTTCACGGCGACGATGTAGATCGCCACCATCAGGAACAAACCCAACAGCAAGCCCGGGATGACGCCGGCCATGAACAACTTGCCCACCGAGGTTTCGGTCGCCGCGGCATACACCACCATCACGATCGACGGCGGAATCAGGATGCCCAGGGTCCCGGCGTTACACACGATGCCAGCGCCAAACGCCTGTGGATAACCCGAGCGGACCATCCCGGCAATGGCAATGGAACCCACCGCTGCCACCGTCGCGGGGCTTGAACCCGATAGCGCCGCAAACAACATGCAGGCCAGCACTGCCGCAATCGCCAGGCCCCCGCGGATATGCCCGACGCAGGCATTGGCAAAGTCGATCAACCGTCGCGCCACGCCGCCCGTGGTCATGAACGCACCGGCCAGCAGGAAGAACGGAATCGCCAGCAACGTGTAGTGCTCGGAGGTTTCGAACAGCTTGATCGCCAGGGAGCGCACCGAGTCGGGGCTGAAGAAGATGATGGTCAGCGATCCCGCCAGTCCCAACGAAATGGCAATGGGCACGCCGATAAACATCAGTACGAACAGTGCAATGAACAGGAAGGCAATGGTCATGGCTTGTCTTCCTCGTGTTCGGTCAATTTGATGGCTTCGGCCGCTTCATCGGCCAGGCCCAGGCCGGTCTGGCGATTCATCAGGATGCGCACGAGAATTTCCGCGAAACGAATGAATACCAGCGCGAACCCCACCGGCACGATCAGCCCGATATGCCATTGCATGATGCCGAAATGACCAAGGTCCTCGGCACCGATCTCGGCAATCATCAAGGTGTTGATCCATTCGTAACTCGCCACCGCCAGCAGGCCGGCGTAGGCGAGGCAGCACAGGCAGGCGATGACGCCGATAAAACGCTGCACCGGTTTGCTCGCCAGCTTCACCAGCGCATCGACGCCGATGTGCCCGGCGGTGCGAACACCGTACGAAAGACCGAAGAAAATCAGCCAGCCAAACAGCGCCTTGGTCAGCGAGCTACTCCAGGTCATCGCCTGGGCCATGCCCATGACAGAGTCGCCGATGGCGAACATCGACTCGCTGGCGGCGGGCCAATGGTCGCCGAGGCTATAGAAAACCGCGTATAGATTATTGAGTACCACGTAGACGAACGTGACGATCGTCATGGCGGCCAGAAGGAAAGCGATGAAACCTTCCTCGAAGTGTTCCCAGGTGCGCCGGAGGGCGTTCATGGATGACATCTCCTGTGGGGGGACGACAGACCGGCACCGCCAGGGCGGCGGCACCGGCCAACCAATCACTGGGCTTTGTTGGAGGCTTCGGCGGCTTTGATCAGGTCAGCGCCGATATCGCCTTCGAACTTCTTCCACACCGGTTTCATCTTGTCGCGCCATGCGCCGCGTTCTTCTGGCGTCAGGGTGATGATCTCGGTGG
>NZ_JABAEE010000061.1:0-43088 GCF_023701885.1 Pseudomonas sp. CG7
TCGCGAAGGGGCCCGGACAGTCAATATCAATGTTGACTGACATACCGCTATCGCGAGCAAGCTCGCTCCCACAGGGGTTGGGGTTGATCTGGAGGCTTTGTGGAGCTTGATGGGTCGGCATTGATCTGGAGGCTTTGTAAAGCCTGATGGGTCGGCGATCACCCTGTGGCGAGGGAGCTTGCTCCCGCTGGGCTGCGCAGCAGCCCTGAAACCAGGCACTGCGGAGTGTCAGGCTGACCGAGGTAATGGTTTGGGGTCGCTTCGCAACCCAGCGGGAGCAAGCTCCCTCGCCACAAGGTACTCGACACTCAAACTACCGCGCCTGGCTTTTGCTCCAGTCCGTCAACAGGCTGTACGCCACCGCCAGCAGGGTCGGGCCGATGAACAGGCCGATGAAACCGAAGGCGATCAACCCGCCAAACACCCCCAGCAACACAATGACCAGGGGCAAGTTGCCGCCACGGCTGATCAGGTAGGGTTTGAGCACGTTGTCCACGCCACTGATGATGAACGTGCCCCAGATGCCGAGGAACACCGCCATGCCGTATTCGCCCTTCCACGCCAGCCACGCCGTGGCGGGGATCCAGACCAGGGGTGGGCCCATGGGAATCAGGCTCAGCAGGAACGTGACGATCCCCAGCACCAGTGCTCCCGGCACCCCGGCGATCAGGAAGCCGATCAGCGCCAGCACGGCCTGGGCCGCCGCAGTGCCGATCACGCCGTTGACCACCCGTTGCACCGTACCGGCCACCAATTCGATGTAGTAACCGGCACGGTCGCCGATCAGACGCTCCAGCAGCCCATGGACGAACACCGCCAGCCGTGGGCCATCGCGATAGAAAAAGAACACGAACACGATGCTCAGGGTCAGCTCGAGTATGCCGCCGCCAATCTGCGCACTGCGCGCCAGCAGCCAGTTACCGACTTGTCCCAGGTACGGCCTGATGGACACCATCATGGCCGCGCCCTGCTGGTCGATGCTGTTCCAGATGCCAACCAGCCGCCCGCCCACCAACGGCACGCCGGCCAGCCAGTCGGGCGCTTCCGGCAAGCCATCGACTTGTGCGTCCTTGATGAACGCAGTGGCATCGCGCACGTGGTCGGCGAGGTTGAAACCCAGCCACACCAGCGGCACCGCCACCAACAGCATCCAACCCACCGTCAGCAACGCCGCCGCCAGGGATTCGCGGCCATTGACCCAGCGGGTCAGCAGGCGCATCAACGGCCAACTGGCGAACGCCAGCACCGCGCCCCAGAACAGCGCCGACCAGAACGGCGCCATGACCCAGAGGCTTGCGCCGAACAACACCAGGAGCAGGATCTGCACCAACAGCCGATCGTTATTGAGCATGTAGGGTCTCGAAAAAATGAACAGGACCGAGACAGCGGCGTGAAACCCGCTGCCCCGACACAGCTTAGCGCAGCAGTTCCAGGCGCAAGCCCGCCGCCTCGCCGCTGGCGGCCTCCATGCGCGCCGCCCGGACCCCCTGGCCCGCCAGTGCCTCACGCCAGTCCTCGGCCCGGGGACCGGCGATACTGACCCGCAGGCCCGTGTCCAGGTTCAGCGCCCGGGACAACAGGCGCAACCAGGTGTCGTCCGGCTCACCGGCAAGACGCGGCAAGTCCAGGACCCCGGTGTCCTTGAGCTGGCGCAACAGCGTGGCCGATGTCGGCAGCAAGTCCCCCAGCGCTGCGTTCGCCTCGAACTGCTCGACATGCAGGTAGGCCTTGCGATTGCCGCGAGTGATGGAATAAAGCGCGATCAGCGTGTTGTCCGCCGGCGGCGCCAGGCGCAGCAGCAGGAAAGCCTGGCCGTTGTCGGCGCCGTAGAGCTTGGCATTGCCGAAGACGTCGTTGGCCCACAGGCTGCTTTCGCCACAATCGCGGGCCTGGCACCAGAACAACAGCTCGGCGCCCTGTTTCTGCAACGCTTCGCGAGCCGCGGTAAAGGCCTGGGTGGCGGAATGTTCCGGCGGCAGTTCATAAGTGACCGACGTGACATTCCCACGGGCATCGACCTGGCCGTCAAAGCGCAACTGGCCGCTGATCTTGCGGATCGAGCCCATGGGGTAGACGCGGTCCAGGTCGCTGCCTTGCCGGTAATCGACGATCTGGGCATCGGGCATGCGCGGCACGCGTTCCAGGTCGCGACTGCCCGGCACATCGACGGCGAACGACGCCGGGCTGAGGCAGGCCAGCGCCAGCAGGACGAGTGAGTAAACGGATAATTTCATCGGATCGGCTTGGCCTGGGACGCGTGAACGCAACGGGCGTCGTCGATGCACTGCGAAGCTGGCAAACAGAGGTCTGTCATGGTTGTCTCCTTTTCAACCCGCCCAGCCTCGACAGTTGCCCGGCGCAAGTCAAGGAACGGTGAAGAACCGATTGAAACAGTCTGCTACAAGCCCGGCACCGACCTCGTCGTTCAGGTGCAAATGATGGCCACCGGGCAACTGCTCATGACTGAAGGGTAGACGCTCCAGCAGCTCCGGGTGTTGGCCAAGCATGCCGTCGGCCGCCACCACCAGATGCGCCGGACAAGCGACCCGGGCAACGAACGCCATGGCCTGCTCTTCGGTCAGGCGCAGGGGCGATGGCAGGGTCAGGCGGTTGTCGGTGCGCCAGGTGTACCCCCCCGGCACCGGCATCAGGCCGCGCTGGGCCAGCAACTCGGCAGCCTCACGGCTGACCGCCACCAGCCCCTTCATGCGCGCTTCGATGGCCCGGTCGAGGGTTTTGTAGACCGGCTTGCGTTTTTGCTGCAACTCCAACTGGGCTTGCAGGGCCATGCCCATGCGTTCGGCCGCGTTATCGCCTTTGGCGGTCGGAGGAATCACCCCGTCGATCAGCCCCAGGTGCGTCACCCGTTCCGGCAGGGAACCGGCCAGCACCAGCGACACGATAGCGCCCATGGAATGCCCCAACAGGGCGAAGCGCTTCAAGCCCAGTTGTTCGGACACTTGCAGCACATCGTGGGCGTAGTCCCACAAGGCATAGCCGGCACCCGGCGGCCGGTGCCCGGAATGACCGTGGCCGGCCATGTCCAGGGCGATCACCCGCAGCCCTTCGAGCCTGGGCGCCAGACGGGCGAAGCTGTTGGCGTTGTCCAGCCAACCGTGCAGGGCAATCACCGGCAGCCCGTCTTCCGGGCCGAACAAGTGAGCCGCCAGTTCGATGTGAGGCAGGCTCAGGCGGACCTCTTCGACCACACTCATGCGCTGCGCCCTTCCCAACGCTGGAAGAGGTTCTTGAGCAGGTTCGCCGTGTCTTGTGGACGTTCGAGGGGGAACATGTGACCGCCGGGCATGCTCAGGGATTCGCCATGGAGCATGCGTCCCACCGAACGGGTGTGATGGCGCATCACCACGCGACTCTGCCGGCCGCGCACCACGGCCAATGGCACCTTGAGCTTACGGGGCCGACCCGGGCTGGTGTGCGGCACGCCGCGGTAAATGCTGATTTCCGTGGCCGGGTCGAAGCGCAGCCGCAGCCGGTCGCCGACTTGTTGCAGGCCGTGTTGCAGGTAGGCGTCGAAGCAATCCGGGTCAAAACCGCGAAAC
Organism: Pseudomonas sp. CG7; assembly: GCF_023701885.1. Taxonomy (NCBI): domain Bacteria; kingdom Pseudomonadati; phylum Pseudomonadota; class Gammaproteobacteria; order Pseudomonadales; family Pseudomonadaceae; genus Pseudomonas; species Pseudomonas sp. CG7. The sequence continues at coordinate 3,561 of NZ_JABAEE010000061.1, forward strand.
AGTGTCTTGCCGGCAAAATACTGCCGGGCCGACGCCAGGTCGGCAAACTCCTCGCGCCGTCCCAGGGTCCGGCCGGCCGGGGTCAGGCGATCGATGAACCCCAGGCGCTTGGCCGCCAGGATGACCCACTGGTCGGTACGGGTCAGCACTGGCGAATCGAGCATGACCACGCCGCGATACAGCTCGGGGCAGCGCAACGCCGCGTGCAGGTGCAGCACGCCGCCCAGGGAGTGGCCGACGCCCCACACTGGCGCCGGTTGCTGTTCCAGGTGATGGATCAGTTCGTCCACCAGGTTGTGCCAGTTGTCGTCTACCGGAAAGCGCGGGTCATGGCCGTGCAATTCCAAATGCGCGACCTGGTACTGCGGCGCCAGCGCGGCGAATAACTTGCCGTAGGTGGCCGAGGGAAAACCATTGGCGTGGGCGAAAAAAATCTGTTGCGACATGACAGCCGATCCATTGGAGAACTGCGGCAGATTGTCCGCAGAACCCGACGGCGCGGCAATGACCGTAACTGACAGGAATGATGACAGTCGGGCTTGGGCTATGGGGTTGTATGAGCGATGAAACCTGTGGCGAGGGAGCTTGCTCCCGCTGGGCCGCGAAGAGGCCCCCAAAACATCTGCCTGATAAACCGCAGCGCCTGGTCTTGGGCCTGCTGCGCAGTCCAGCGGGAGCACGCTCCCTCGCCACAAGGGCCTTTCACCCGCCATAAGGGTTTCAACGCGCCGGTGGTTGCTCACCCAGCGGCACCACGGCCATGGTCAGGCGCGACACGCAATTGAGCTTGCCCTCGTCATTGACCAGGCGAATGTCCCAGACCTGGGTGGTACGGCCCAGGTGAACCATCCGGGCCGTGGCCGTTACCCGTCCGCTGCGCACGCCGCGCAGGTGGTTGGCATTGATCTCCAGGCCGACGCAATAGAACTTGCTGGCATCCACACACAGGTAGGCGGCCATGGACCCGACCGTTTCGGCCAGGACCACCGAAGCACCGCCATGCAACAGGCCGAACGGCTGGTGGGTACGCTGATCGACCACCATGCTGGCGGTCAGGGACTCGTCGTCGAACGATTCGAAACGGATATCCAGCACTTCGCTGATGGTGTTTTTACCGGCGGCGTTCAGTTGCTCGATGTTGGGGGTGGTGCGCCATAGACTCATCGCTGCCCTTCCTTTTTGGTTTTTATTACATTCAATCCTGCACAGCACTGAAGGAGCAAGGCTTGCCCGCGACGCAGAGCTGGGGTGGATCAGGTATTACAGGCGCTTGAGGCTCATCGCCCCGGCCAGCGGCATATCGCCTTCCAGCTCGGCCAGCCCAGCCGTTTGCACTTGCGCGGGCTGTTGCAGGTGGCCGTGCTGCAGGAGGCCCAGCAGGCTGCCCACCAACGGGTTGTGGCTGACCAGCAGCACATCGTCCTGGTCCTCCAGATGCCTTAGCACCTCCGTCGGCCGGGTCTCCGGCGTGAGCCAATCGACGGTAATCAGTTCAGGTTCGAAACCCAGTGCTTCGCGCACCAGTTGCGCGGTCTGCTGGGCACGCACATAAGGGCTGGCATAGATGGCCCGCAATGGCTCACCCATCAACCGGCCGGCACTGAGCAACACTTCCTCGCGGCCATGCACCGTCAAGACCCGCTCCGGATCGGGACGCACACCATGAGGCTCTGCCTCTCCGTGACGCAATACCCACAATTTCATAGCTTCGGCTCCTCGTCCCGGACTGGGTGCGGCGCCGGCGCCACGGCGTGAGGCGCTTCACCTTCCGGCGTGCGTGGAGTCGGCCAGTCCGCGAACGGCCAGGGCTTCTGGTCGCTGTGAAAGGTGCCAAAACGGCCGATCTGCGCCAGGAACTGGCTCAGGCTGTCACCGAAATTCATCAGGCTCGCGCTGGGCGCGCCGTAGATCAGCCGATAGATCAATTGCACCAGCACCACGGCGCCGAGGATGAATTGCGCCACCTGCCAGACCAGCAGGTAAATCACCATCCACAGCACACGCAGCAGGATGGATTCGTATTGGGGTTGCCCTTGCGGATCGTTCATGGCTCGCTCCTGCTTGCGTCAATAGCGGTTCAGTTGAAACCGCTGGTGGAAATGAAATCAACGTCGGTCTTCGGTTCACCACGCATCAACAGCTCGATCACCTGTTCAAGCGTGCGCCCTTCGAACAGGATCGCGTGCAGCCCGGCGACCAGCGGCATGTACACCCCTGCCTCCTGGGACTTGGCCTTGAGTACCTTGAGGGTATTGACCCCTTCGGCCACTTCACCCAGGCGCGACACAGCCTCATCAAGGCTCAAGCCTTGGCCAAGGGCAAAGCCGACCTGATAGTTGCGACTCTTGGGCGAGGAACAGGTGACGATCAGGTCGCCCACCCCGGCCAACCCCAGGAAGGTCATCGGGTTGGCGCCCTGGCTGACGGCGAAGCGGGTCATTTCCGCCAGCGCGCGGGTGATCAGCATGCTCTTGGTGTTCTCGCCCATGTCCAGCGCCACCGCCATGCCGGCGATGATGGCATAGACGTTCTTCAGTGCACCGCCCAACTCCACTCCATAACGGTCAGCACTGGCGTAGACCCGAAAGGTGCGGCCATGGAGCGCGGCCTGGACCTGTTGGCACAGTTGCTCATCCTCACTGGCGACCACCGTGGCGGTCAGCGCGTGCTCGGCGATTTCCCGCGCCAGGTTCGGGCCGGAAATCACACCGATCCGCGCCTTGGGGGCGATTTCTTCGAGAATTTCGCTCATCAGCTTGAAGGTCTGGGCTTCGATGCCCTTGGTCAGGCTCACCAACAGTTTGCCGCTCAGGCGCTCGGCATGGGGTGCCAACACCGAACGCAAGGCGCTGGACGGCAAGGCGACGAAGAACAGGTCGCTACCCTCCAGCGTGGCCTGCAAGTCAGTCACCGGCACCACTTCCGGGCGGATCTTGATGCCCTTGAGGTAACGTGGGTTCTCGCGGTTGACCCGGATGGCCTCGGCCTGTTCCGGGTCACGCATCCACTGGCGCACCGGGTGGCCATTCTCGGCCAGCAGGTTAGCCACGGCGGTACCGAAACTCCCGCCCCCCAGGACCGCAATCGGGCGCTGTTCAGTCATATGCAATCCGTTCATCCATACCAAGTGGCAATGCGGGGCATTATACGGAGCGGCCGGATGGCGACCAGCCCCGGCAACAATTACCGCCAGCTGTAGGAAGCTGACCACCAATTCCTAGGAAAATGCTGTCAACGTGAATGGAAAAGTCGTTCAGCTCAGTTAACATGCCCGTCATCCGTCCATTCTCATAGGCTGTGCCGTGTCCGTTGGCCCTTCCCGCTCAGGTTCGTCCCTGCTCTTGGCACTGATCATCAGCCCGCCAGTGCTGGCCGACGACTTGTTCGTCGACAGCCAGCCCCTGCCCCAGGTACTGACGGCCACGCGCCTGAAGCAATCGCCGGCGGCGGTGCCAGGCAGCATGACCGTGCTCGACAGCGAGCTGATCAAGGCCAGCGGCGCCCGGGACATCAGCGAATTGCTGCGCCTGGTACCGGGCATGATGGTCGGCAACATCACCGGCAACCAGGCCGCCGTGAACTACCACGGCACCAACGCCAGCGAAGCGCGGCGCATGCAAGTGCTGATCGACGGCCGCTCGGTGTACCGCGCCGGCCTGGCCACCGTGGACTGGAGCGATATTCCGGTGGCCATGGAAGACATCGAGCGGATCGAAGTCTTCCGCGGCCCCAACACCGTCAGCTATGGCGCCAACGCGCTGATGGCGGTGGTCAACATCATCACCCGCGCCCCGGCCGACAGCCATGGCACCCGGTTGAAAATCACCCGGGGCCAGCGTGGCATCAGTGACTGGTACGCCAGCCAGGGCAGCGGCTGGGAAGGCGGCGACCTGCGGTTGTCGCTGTCCGGCCAGGAGGACGATGGCTTTGACAGCGACCGCAACGGTGCCGACTACCGCGACAGCCGCCGCCTGAATCGCTTCAATCTGTCCGTCAGCCAGACCCTGGACGAACGGCAGAGCATCGACTGGCAATTGAACGCCAAGGACGGGACCAACCAGCGACCTTATACCTACCGTCCTGTGTTCGCCGGGATTACCGCCGCTGGGGATAATTCCGACGTCATCGCCAAGGACTATGCCGGCTCACTGCGCTGGAACCTGGACCTGAATCCCGATCACAGCCTTTATGTACAGGGCTCGATCCAGCACTGGGATCGCCAACAGACCTGGCGCGCCTGTGACGCCGAGGTGTCTTTCAGCCCGCAACTGACCGACCTGTGGCAGCTCAACCCCAACTATGCCGAGAAGCTGGCGCGCAATATCCCCAGCTATACCAGCATCGGCGCGCCACCCGGCACGCCACGGGAACAGGCGTTGGCCAATCAGGTGCTCGATCAGTGGCGCAACGGCGCCTCGCGGACCCTGTGCGGCGATATCGACCAGAGCGCCCGGGAATCGCGCTACGACCTGGAGATCCAGGACACCCTGAGCCTGTCCGACAGCCTGCGACTGGTCACCGGCGCCAATTATCGCTACGACCGGGCCGACTCGGAGACGTACTTCAACGGCACCCTGGACGACACCACCTGGCGCCTGTTCGGCCAGCTCGAATGGCGGGCTACCGAGCATTGGCTGTTGCAGGGTGGCGCGATGTTCGAGGACACCCGCCTGACCGGCAGCTCGCTGACCCCGCGGGTCGCGGTCAACTACCTGATCACGCCGCGCCACGGCCTGCGGGCGGTGTACTCCGAAGCCGTGCGCTCGCCGGACATGTTCGAGAACAACGTCAACTGGAGCTACCAGGTCACCAACCTGCAGCCTGCCGCCTTCGGCCAGAACAGTGCCCGTTATTTCGTCCGGACCCGCGGCCCGGGCAACCTGGAGCAAGAGCACATGCGCTCTCGGGAACTGGGCTACAACGGTTATTTCGTGGACGTGGGCTTGGCGGTCGACGTGAAGCTGTTCCATGACGAAATCACCGGCATGATCAGCGAGCCGCTGCGCAACAATCAGTACATCGCCAGCAATGCCAACGAATCACAGTTCTCCGGGATCGAGACCCAGTTCGACTGGCGCATGACCAGCGCCGACCGTCTGCGCCTGACCTATGCCTATGTCGACGCCCAGGCCAGCAACCCCCTCGACGAACAACTGACCGCCCGCAACAGCGGTTCGGCCGGCTGGCTACGGGACTGGGGCCAGGGCTGGAACAGTGCGCTGTTCTACTACGCCGCCGACGACCTCAACGGTTATCGCTTCGAACGGGTCGACACCCGCCTCGCCCGGCGCATTCCCCTGGGCAAGGCCAGCCTGGAACTGGCGGGCGTGCTGCAACAGCGCCTGGACAACCAGCCCATGACCTTCGTCGACAACCGCTACGACTCCCGCCATGTGGTGTACTTCAGCGCGGAGCTATCGTTCTAGATGTCCCGGCGCCGTCCCCGCAAGACGCCATTTCATGGCCGCCTGACGCTGGCCCTGTGCCTGGTGTTTGCCGGCTGGCTGGCAACCCTCCAGGCCCGGGCCGCCGAGATCCTGTTGACCGGCGCCGAGGACAGCCCCGGCGTACAGTCTTTCACCCAGGCCCTGAAAACCTTGCGCCCCGAAGACAGCGTACGTTTTACGCCACTGGCCAACCTGCCGACGCCGGACAAGTTGCCGGACACTGTGCGCCTGGTCCTGCTTGACCTGCCCAGCCTGGAGTGGCGCCTGCAAGACGCACGGGGCCCGGCCACCCTGGTCCTGCGCATCAGCCGCCAGCAAGCCCGCGACCGCCTGGGCGATGCGACGCCCGCGCACCTCAGCCTGCTGTGGAGCGATCCACCGATGGCGCGGCAACTGCGGCTGATCCGCACCATCCTGCCGCAAGTGCGACGGGTCGGCGTGTTGTACGACGCCCACAGTGAGTTCCTGCTCAAGGACCTCCAACAAGCCGCGACACCGCTGGGCCTGGTCATCGTCAGCGAACGTTGGGACGACACCAGCGACAGCCGTCCCCTGCAAAACCTGCTGGGCCAAAGCGATGTGCTGCTGGGCCTGGATGACCCCGACTTGTACAACCCCAAGACCGTGAAGAACCTGTTGCTCAGCAGCTATGCCCGGCAACGCGCGCTGATCGGGCCCAGTGCCGCATTCGTCAAGGCCGGCAGCCTGGCCAGCACCTACAGCGACCAACAAGACTGGCTGGCGATTCTCGACGACCTGCTTGACCGCCCCGCCACGACCTGGCCGCGCACATTGTATCCGGACCGCTTCAAAGTCCTGGGCAACCGGCAGGTCTCCCGCTCGCTGGGGATCGAACCGATTGACGCCGAATCCGTCGCGGCAACGTTGGCCGAAGGAGAACACCGCCCATGACCTTGCGTCGCCGTTGGGACATCAACACCCGCACCCAGCTCATCGCCCTCGGCCCGGCGTTGCTGCTGACCTTGTTGCTGATCACTTTCTTTACCTTCGTGCGGATCCAGGACTTGCGCCAGGAGCTCAATCACACTGGGCAACTGATCGCCAACCAACTGGCCCCCGCCACGGAATACGGAGTGATTTCCGGCAACAAAGAGGTGCTCGAAAGCCTGCTCACCGCAACCCTGGCGACCCCACACGTGCGCTTCCTGGAAGTCCAGGACAGCGCCGACAAGGTCCTGGTGTATGTCGAACAACCCGAGCAGGTCCACAGCCGTGCCCAGCAGATCGACGTCTTCCAGGCCCCGGTGCGCCTGCAGCGCATTGCCCTGAACAATGATTTCCTGCAAGGCAACAGCACCGCCATGGAGGCGTCCGGCGAGGATTACCTGGGCCGCGTGATCGTCGGTATGTCCAGCGACGCCTTCAGCCAGCGGCAACAGGAAATCCTGTTCAAGGCCGCGATCCTGGCGTTGTTCGCCCTGCTGTTCACCTTCCTGGTGGCGCGCCGGCTGGCGACCAGCCTGTCCCGGCCGATCCGCGACATCGGCAACGCGGTCAAGGCTATCCAGCAAGGCGACTACAGCACCCCGCTGCCCATCGTCGATGACACCGAACTGGGTGCCCTGTCGCGGCACATCAACAACCTGGCCGACGGCCTGGAACAAGCCAGCCGCGAACAGCAGCAGGCCATGGCGCAGTTGATCAAGACCCGCGAAGAGGCGGAAAAAGCCAACAGCGCCAAGTCCGAGTTCCTGGCGATGATGAGCCATGAACTGCGCACGCCCATGAACGGCGTACTGGGCATGTTGCAGTTGCTGGAAACCACCCGCATGACCGACGAGCAGCACGAGTACACGGCGTTGGCTTCGGAATCCACCGAACACCTGTTGAAGGTGATCAACGACATCCTCGACTTCTCGCGCATCGAGCGCTCGGCCCTGGAACTGGAGCACATCCCGTTCAACCTGGCCGAACTGGTGGGCAGTTGCGCGCAGTCTTTCCAGCACAGCGCCGCGCAGCGCAAGCTGGGCCTGGACCTGCTGGTCCCGGACGACATGCAGGCCTTGCAGGTCCAGGGCGATCCGACGCGGATCCGGCAGATCCTGGTGAACCTGATCGGCAACGCGCTGAAATTCACCGAGCAAGGCCGTGTCACCGTGCAATGCCAATGGCAGGCCCTGGACCACGAACTGCTGTGGTTCACCTGCACGGTGCGCGACAGTGGCATCGGCATCCCCGCCGAGAGCCTGGAGCGCATGTTCGATGCCTTCCAGCAGGCCGACAATTCGATTTCCCGGCGCTACGGCGGCACAGGCCTGGGCCTGCCGATCGCCCGCACCCTGGCCGAACGCATGGGCGGGACGCTGCGGGCCCAGAGCGAAGAAGGCCAAGGCTCGGTGTTCACTCTCGAGATTCCGCTGGCCCTGTCGCGCCAGACACCAGCGACCCTGGTGCCGCGCCTGCCTATCGGCAGCGGCAGCGGCGATGGCGAAGGCCGCAACGTGTTGCTGGTGGAAGACAATCCGGTCAACCAGACGGTGGTCGAAGCCATGCTGCGCAGCCTGGGCTTCACCGTCAGCATCGCCACCGATGGCGCCCAGGCCGTACGCAGCGCCGAGAGCCTGATTTTCGAAGCGATCCTCATGGATTGCCGGTTGCCCATCATCGATGGCTACGAAGCCACGCGGCAGATCCGCCAGTTGCCGGGTTGCGACCAGGTGCCGATCATCGCCCTGACGGCCAACGCCTTGCAGGGCGACCGCGAAGCCTGCCTCGCGGCGGGCATGAACGATTACCTGGCCAAGCCGTTCAAAAGGAACGAACTGCAACAGATTCTGCAGCGCTGGGTGAATTAGAACAGCTCGCCAGACCATCTGTGACTGGCGTGAAAGGCGAAAGTGCGGCAGTCTTAGGCACCCGAACGAGCCTCGATTGGGGCTTGAATAAAAATTTCAGTGCACAGGTGTACATTCATTTCCCGTGTGCTGTGACTTTCACTACAACGCAATAGTCTATGAGTAGGCTGTCGATTCGAGGCATGAACGCTTCGATCGGCCGGGAAGATTTGCCCCACCCTGCCGCATGGGACTATTGAGGAGCTCGCATGACCAAACAAAACGCCTTTACCCGGGAAGATCTGCTGCGCTGCAGTCGCGGTGAGCTGTTCGGCCCAGGTACCGCGCAACTGCCCGCCCCGAACATGCTGATGGTGGATCGCATCACCCATATCAGCGAAGAGGGTGGCAAGTACGGCAAAGGTGAATTGGTCGCCGAGCTGGATATCACTCCGGACCTGTGGTTCTTCGCCTGCCACTTCGAAGGCGATCCGGTAATGCCGGGCTGCCTGGGCCTGGACGCCATGTGGCAACTGGTCGGTTTTTTCCTCGGCTGGCAAGGCCTGCCAGGTCGCGGTCGCGCCCTGGGTTCGGGCGAAGTGAAGTTCTTTGGTCAGGTCCTGCCGACCGCCAAGAAAATCACCTATAACATTCATATCAAACGCGTCCTCAAGGGCAAGCTGAACATGGCCATTGCCGATGGTTCGGTTGCCGTGGACGGTCGCGAGATCTACACCGCCGAAGGCCTCCGGGTCGGCGTTTTCACCTCCACTGACAACTTCTAAGGGTTATCCGCATGCGCCGCGTCGTTATCACTGGTCTGGGCATCGTTTCGTGCCTGGGCAATGACAAAGAGACCGTCTCCGCTAACCTGCGTGCAAGTCGCCCTGGCATCCGGTTCAACCCGGAATATGCCGAAATGGGTCTGCGTAGCCAGGTTTCCGGCTCCATTGACCTCAACCTCGAAGAACTGATCGATCGCAAGATCTACCGTTTCGTCGGCCATGCGGCGGCCTACGCCTACCTGGCCATGAAGGACGCCATCGCTGACTCCGGCCTGACCGACGAGCAGGTGTCCAACGTGCGGACCGGCCTGGTCGCCGGCTCCGGCGGTGCCTCCACCTTGAACCAGATGGAAGCGCTGGACATCCTGCGCGAAAAAGGCGTCAAGCGTGTCGGCCCGTACCGCGTCACCCGGACCATGGGCAGCACCGTTTCGGCCTGCCTGGCCACGCCATTCAAGATCAAGGGCCTGAACTACTCGTTCTCCTCCGCTTGCGCCACCAGTGCCCACTGCATTGGTACCGCTGTCGAGCAGATCCAGATGGGCAAGCAGGACATCGTGTTCGCCGGCGGCGGTGAAGAAGAACATTGGAGCCAGTCGTTCCTGTTCGACGCCATGGGCGCCCTGTCCAGCAAGCGCAACGACACGCCAGAAAAAGCTTCCCGTGCCTACGATGCCGACCGTGACGGCTTCGTCATCGCTGGCGGCGGCGGCATGGTCGTGGTCGAGGAGCTGGAACACGCCCTGGCCCGTGGTGCGAAGATCTACGCGGAAATCGTCGGCTACGGCGCCACGTCCGATGGCTACGACATGGTCGCGCCAAGCGGCGAAGGTGCGGTGCGCTGCATGCAAATGGCCATGTCCACCGTCGACGCACCGATCGCCTACCTGAACACCCACGGCACCTCGACCCCGGTCGGCGACGTCGCGGAAATGAAGGGTGTGCGCGAAGTGTTTGGCGACAAGGCCCCGGCCATCAGCTCCACCAAGAGCCTGTCGGGTCACTCCCTGGGCGCCGCCGGCGTTCACGAAGCGATCTACTGCATGCTGATGATGGAAGGCAACTTCATGGCCGGTTCGGCCAACATCGACGAACTGGACCCGGAGGTGGCCGACCTGCCCATCCTGACCAAGACTCGCGAAAACGCCACCATCAATACCGTGATGAGCAACAGCTTCGGCTTCGGTGGCACCAACGCCACCCTGGTGATGAAGCGCTGGCAGGGCGCGTAGGAGCTGCCGCAGGCTGCGATCTTTTAAAGCGAAAGATCGCAGGCTTCGCCAGCTCCTACAGGAGCCGACAAAAAAACGCCCCGACTGGTTCGGGGCGTTTTTTTGCCTGCTCACATAAAAAAGTTCTGTGGGTATGCCCTTGTGGGAGCGAGCTTGCTCGCGATAGCGGTTCGACAGTCAATGACAGTGTTGAATGTCACTCCGCCTTCGCGAGCAAGCTCGCTCCCACAGGTTTTTCTGACCTCACTCCTACACAAGCCGGCTCCCACAGTTGACGCCATTCAGCGCACGACAAACCGCTGCTGCGTCAGCAGCCGATCACCCTGGAACACCATGAACCGCCACTCTCCCGGCACCACTTCGTGGCTTTCGGTGAATTCGTAGGCCATGACATCCTGGGGTGCACCGGGTACCAGTTTCTGGATGACCTCGAACTTGTCGTGGCGCACGCCATCGGGGGTGCGGATACCGGGGGTGAAGTACAACAGGGTCAACGGCTGGTCGTCAGCAACCTTGCCAGCCAACTGATAGCGCATGCCGAATTTGGTGCCCAGCTTCGCCGGTACGCTCTCGGTCTGGCGAATCTGCTCGTTGCTGCGCCGCAGGACCCGCTCGCCCGACTGCAACTCAGCCTGGGGCCCTTCAAAGACACCGTATTCCACCGGGCCTTCGACACGAACTTCCGCCTGGGCCAGGCCGCAGGTCAACAACAGCGCGACCAGTGCGCTTGAACGGGTGAGGTGCATAGTGCGCTCCTTGATTGAGATGAGCGCGAGGGTATGACGCGGGAGTGACAGGCTGATGACAAAGCGATGTGGGCCACGCCACCGACGCCCGAGGATAGGGTTGGCCCGTGGCGAAGGAGCTTGCTCCCGCTCGACTCTGTAGGAGCTGGCGAAGCCTGCGATCTTTTGATCTTTCACTTGAGACTCAAGTGACCGGGAAAAGATCGCAGCCTCGCTCTGCTCGACAGCTCCTACAGGCCCAGCGGGAGCAAGCTCCCTCGCCACAACAGCGGGCTTAGCGGGCCACTGAGCGCGGCAACACCGCCAGGAAGTTATCCCGCGCGACTTTCCTCGCCACGTCTTCCGGCAAGGCATCGAGGAACGGATCGAAGCTGCGCAGTTCCTCACCCAACTTGTTGAAACGCCCAACCACATCCGACCCCACCATGAAACGCTCAGGAAAGCGCTCCACCAGCTTTACCCACTCGTCCCGGGGCTTGCCCGCCTCATCCAGCAAGTAGGGTGTGAGTACGCTCCAGGACAGGTCGACGTAGAGATTGGGGTAGGCCTCGAGCAGGCGGGTCAGGGTCGGCAACAGAAAATCCAACTGCGTCTGGTGGCGATGGATCTCCATGCTGGTGCCGGCGTGGGCCCAGATGAAGCGCGTGTGCGGGTGATTGCGCAACGGTTCCTCGATTTCCGCCAGGTACAGCGGATTTTTCTCACGCTTGGACGTGATGTTGGAATGCAACATCACCGGCAGGTCGTTCTCCGCCGCCAGGTGATAGATCCGCGTCATGGCTTCGTTGTTGGCCCGTGGCGTGTCGCCCGAGGTCAGCGCCGTCAGGTCGTCATGGCGGGTGAAGACTTCACCGATGCCTTGCCACAAACCCGGATAGAGATCGAGCATGCGCTGGATGTGGGCGGCGGAGTTCTTGTCGTTGGGATTGAAGCCCGACAAGAACGGATGGAAGTGCTGGCGCTGTTCGTCGGTCAGCTTGCTCACTGCCGCGGCGACAATCACATCGGTGGCACTGTACCAATAGGCGTCCGCGTCATCACCGGCGTAATAACGCGGACGCTTGGGCTCGTCCTCATGCCATTTCTTGGCCACCGGCACGCCGGAAATCATCACATGCTCGATGCGATTGTCCGCCATCGCCTGGAGCAAGCTGGGCATGCCGGCGCTTTCCTGGAAGAAATCGACGTAATGCAGGTGCGCATCGCTGTAGGTATATTCGCGGGCCATGGCGGCGGCGCTCGAAACGACCAACAGCCAGGCAAGGATCAAACGGGTCAAAGGCACGGGCAGTCTCCAGAAGCCATGAACAGCGTAGACCCTCGCCGTCCCGCCTGGGTTCAAGGCGCATGTGCAGTGTCTGCCGGCGGCGGGTTATGCTTCGGCCAACCGTTGTTCAACCTGGAAGACACCATGACCACCCTCCTGACCGTTCGCCCCCGCGCCGAAGACGTCGAAGGCCAGCCGATCCTTCGCCCGCTGCCGTCCGCCAAATGCCGCAGTGTCGGGCCTTTCGTGTTTTTCGATCACATGCTGCCAACCACCTACCCGGCCGGCAACGGCATGAACATCCGCCAGCATCCCCACATTGGCCTGTCCACCCTCACCTACCTGTTCGAAGGCAAACTCCAGCACAAGGACAGCCTGGGCTCCGACCAGGTGGTGGACGCTGGCGATGTCAGCTGGATGACCGCCGGCAGCGCCATCGCCCACGTCGAGCGCACCCCGGAGTCATTGCTGGGCAGCCCTTTCGCCATGCACGGGTTGCAAGTCTGGCTGGCCTCGCCCAAGTCCCACGAACAGGGCCCGGGGCACTACAGCCATCACCCCGCCCAGAGCCTGCCGGTCAGTGAGAACCTGGGGATCAGCATCCGCATGATCGCCGGGGCAGGCTTTTGCCTGGAATCCCCGGTACCGGTGCTGTCGCCAACGCTGTACGCCGAGTTGAACCTGCAGACCGCAACGACCTTGCTGATTCCCACCGAGCATGAAGAACGGGCGCTGTATGTGCTCAGTGGCGAGGCGTTATTGGAGGGTGAGCCGGTAGAAGCCCATTCCCTGGTGATATTGCCAGCCGGGGAAGAAATGACACTGTTTGCCGACAGCGATTGCCATGCCGTGCTGCTCGGCGGCGCGCCCCTGGACGGGCCGCGGCGGATGAACTGGAATTTCGTTTCCAGCGACCCGGCCCGGATCGATGAAGCCCGCCGGCGCTGGGCGGCTGGGGACTGGCCGACAGTGCCGGGGGAAAGCGAGCGGATCGAGCTGCCCTAGCTTCATGACACCCTGTGGCGAGGGAGCTTGCTCCCGCTCGGTTGCGCAGCAACCGCAGAAACAGAGGGGCCGCTGCGCAGCCCAGCGGGAGCAAGCTCCCTCGCCACAGGTTCTACTTGAAGCATTCAGCCCTTGAACACTTCATCCAACAAGTTATGCATCGCGCGGAACGCCCGTCCGGCAACCTTGGCGTCGTACATCATCTTGCCCGGCACATTGGCCTGCGGATCGGTGAACGAGTGCACCGCACCGCCGTAGCTCAGCAACTGCCAATCCACCCCGGCGGCGTTCATTTCCTCTTCAAAGGACGGTAGCTGCTCTTTCGGCACCAGCGGGTCGGAAGCGCCATGCATCACCAGCACCGCGCCCTTGATGTTCTGCGCATCGGCCGGGTTCGGTGTATCCAGGGTGCCGTGGAAGGAAATCGCGGCCTTGAGCGGTGCGCCGGTGCGAGCCAGTTCCAATGAACAGCAACCACCGAAGCAGAAGCCGAACGTGGCCAGTTTCGCTGTATCGACCTCGGCTTCGCGCTGGCTTTGCAACTGCTCGACCGCGGCCTGCATGCGCTTGCGCAACAACGCCCGGTCGTTCTTGAGAGGCATCATCGCCGCCCCCGCCTCATCGGCATTGGTCGGGCGCACCGTTTGCCCATACAAGTCGGCGATCAGCACCACATAACCGTTGGCCGCCACTGACTTGGCAATGTCCTCGGCACCCGCCCCGACCCCCATCCAGTTCGGCGCCATCAACAAACCCGGGCGCGGGCCCTGCTGGTTAATGTCGAAGGCCAGGCGCCCTTCATAACTTTGACCATCGATCTGATAGACCAGCGAACGAACCGTAACCTGACTCATGACGGACTCCTCTCGATGAAACATTCAAGAAGCCCTTGTGGGAGCGAGCTTGCTCGCGATTTCGGTCCAACATTCAACAGATGCGTTGACTGCTCTACCGTCATCGCGAGCAAGCTCGCTCCCACAAGGGACTTTCCAGCGTCAGATCAAGCTGACAGCTCAACCAACAGCTTGTTCAGGCGACGCACATACGCCGCCGGGTCCTTCAGGCTGTCACCGGCCGCCAGGGCCGCCTGGTCGAACAGGATGTGCGACAGATCGCCGAAACGCTCTTCGCTCTGCTCGTTGTCGAGTTTTTCCACCAGCGGGTGGGCCGGGTTGAATTCGAAGATCGGCTTGGAGTCCGGGACTTTCTGGCCGCTGGCTTCGAGAATCTGGCGCATTTGCAGGCCCAAGTCCTGCTCACCGAAGGCCAGGATCGCCGGGGAGTCGGTCAGGCGGTGCGAGACACGCACTTCGCTGACAGCGTCGCCCAGGGCGGTCTTGATCCGCTCGACCAGGCCTTCCTTGCTCTTGGCGACTTCTTCGGCGGCCTTCTTGTCTTCTTCCGAATCCAGGTTGCCAAGGTCCAGGTCACCACGGGCCACATCGACGAAGCTCTTGCCGTCGAACTCGTTGAGGTAGCTCATCAGCCACTCGTCGATGCGGTCGGTCAGCAGCAGCACTTCGATGCCTTTCTTGCGGAAGACTTCCAGGTGCGGGCTGTTCTTGACCTGCGCATAGGTTTCACCGGTCAGGTAGTAGATCTTGTCCTGGCCTTCCTTGGCGCGGGCCAGGTAATCGGCCAGGCCAACAATCTGCTCGCCATCGTCACCCTGGGTCGACGCAAAGCGCAGCAGGCCGGCGATTTTCTCTTTGTTGGCGAAGTCCTCGGCCGGACCTTCCTTCATCACTTGGCCGAAGTTTTTCCAGAAGCTCTTGTACTGCTCGGGCTCGTTCTTCGCCAGTTTTTCCAGCATGTCCAGCACGCGCTTGGTCAGTGCCGACTTCATGGAATCGATGATCGGATCTTTCTGCAGGATTTCCCGCGAAACGTTCAGCGACAAATCGTTGGAATCCACCACGCCCTTGATGAAGCGCAGGTACAGCGGCAGGAACGATTCGGCCTGGTCCATCACGAACACGCGCTGCACGTACAGCTTCAGGCCCCGTGGCGCTTCGCGCTGGTACAGGTCGAACGGTGCACGGGCTGGCACGTACAACAGCGAGATGTATTCCAGCTTGCCTTCGACCTTGTTATGGCTCCAGCTCAGCGGGTTCTCGTAGTCGTGGGCGATGTGCTTGTAGAACTCCTGGTATTCCTCGTCTTTCACCTCAGTGCGTGGACGGGTCCACAGGGCACTGGCGCGGTTGACGGTTTCCCACTCCACTTCAGGCTTTTCTTCGCCTTCGGCGGCGGTGACTTCCTTCGGCAGCTCGATGGGCAGCGCGATATGGTCGGAGTACTTCTTGATGATGTTGCGCAGGCGCCAACCATCGGCGAACTCGTCTTCGCCGGACTTGAGGTGCAGCACGATGCGGGTACCGCGATCGGCCTTGTCGACGGTGGCGACTTCAAACTCGCCTTCGCCCTTGGACGACCAATGCACGCCTTCGCTCGCAGCGAGGCCGGCACGGCGGCTGAACACTTCGACCTGGTCGGCCACGATGAACGCCGAATAGAAGCCGACGCCGAATTGACCGATCAAGTGGGAATCTTTCTTCTGGTCGCCGGACAGGTTCTTCATGAAGTCGGCGGTGCCGGACTTGGCGATGGTGCCCAGGTGCGTGATCACCTCTTCGCGGCTCATGCCGATGCCGTTGTCTTCGAGGGTGACGGTTTTCGCGTCCTTGTCGAAGCTCACACGGATTTTCAGCTCGGCGCCGCCTTCCAGCAGTTCAGGCTTGGAAAGGGCTTCGAAACGTAATTTGTCGACAGCGTCAGAGGCGTTCGAAATCAGCTCGCGAAGGAAAATTTCCTTATTCGAATACAGCGAGTGAATCATCAGGTGCAGCAGTTGCTTCACCTCGGTCTGGAAGCCCAGGGTTTCCTTTTGAGTTTCCACGCTCATGGTCATCAAACTCCAAGTGGATGGTGGTGTCCGCCTCGCTGAGATTGGCGGCGGGATGTCCTCAAGGTGGGGGCGACGCGGATGATTTCAAGGGCGATCGGGTTTTGAGGGCTCCTGGATCTTGAAATGCGCCCGGGCGGTGGCGATGGGTTCGGCCTCGACGTCTTGCCAAGCGGTGATCGCGACGTTGGCGACCCGTCGGCCCTGACGCCAGACCTGGCATTTGGCGTAGGTGTCGCGAAAGTGCCCGGCGCGCAGGTAATCCAGGGAAAAGTCGATGATTTTCGGTATGCCCGGCGTGCCGGTGGCAATCAATAGATGCACCGCAGCGGCCAGCTCCATGAATCCGGCGATGACCCCGCCGTGGATGGCCGGCAGCAAAGGGTTTCCAATGTTGTCTTTGTTGGCCGGCAGGCGAAACAACAAGTCGCCGCCCTGGCGCGTGCATTCGACACCGATGAGTAGGGCATAGGGGATCGAGGCGAGCAGCAGCGCGTAGTCACCCTGCTCGCAGGCGCGGCGCAGTTGTTCCTGGGTGGTATCGGTCATGGTTGGCCCACTCTGGTTATCGGACTGGCCTTGCCCATTCCCCTGGCATGCTGGCCCAGGCGCATGAACGTGCCCACCACATGGGCGATGGGTTGTTCTGGATCGTCCTGATAGGCGAACCCCCGGGTGAAAATCACGTCCGGGGTCACCCGATAGCATTGAGCGAAGCCGTAGACGTCCTTGTGGGGCTCGGCGGCGTGCATGTAGTCGATGCGCAGGTCGAGGGTGGGGCAGACTTCGAATTGCGGCAGCACGCATAAGGTCGACATGCCGCACGCGGTGTCCATCAATGAGGTCAACGCCCCGCCGTGGATGATGCCCGTCAGGGGATTACCAACGATTTGCGGGCTGAACGGCAGGATAACCGTTAGTCCATCACGGCTGGCACTGTGCAACTTCACACCTAGCACCTGGCAATGCCGCAGCGCGGACAGGAAGCGCGTCGCACGCTCAAAAACGGGATCTTCAACCACTTCATCAACGCCTTTCATAGGTGGGAGGCTCTACAGCAGGTGCGTGTCATAAAGTTCCGCTGCTGCGCAAAGTTATATATCTGTAGCAAAAGAGGAACTTAACCTGAAGGGGCGCGCTCAAAAGGCCAGTAGTTATATCCATAAGGAGAAACACCCCATGCGTAAGACTTTTGCTATTGCCGTGATGTTGGCCGCCTCCCTCGGTCTCGCTGCCTGCGATAAAAAATCCGAGGACACAGCTCAAGATGCCCAACAACACGCTGAGCAAGCTCAGCAAGACATGAACAAAGCACAGGATAAAGTGAACGACGCGGCGAAAGAAAACGCCGAAGCCGCCAAAGCTCAGTCTGAATCGAACAGTGCCGCGCAGCAGGAACAAGCTCCTGCTACTGAAGCGCCTAAAACCAACTGATACGGTTTTAGCAGTAAAAGAAAACCCGCCTGGCGCGGGTTTTCTTTTGCCTGTGATTTGGAGGCGGCGCCTGTCAGGCCGCTTCCTTGCCAACCTCGGGCGCTGGCGCTTCGGTGGGGGTATAGACCATCACATCCAGCACATCGGAGTGAAACTCGCGCTGATACAACACGAACACCACGCCAGCACTCATCAACATGAATAACCAGGGGCTGACAAACCACGCCAACATGGTCATGCCGAAGTAATAGGCACGCAGGCCGAAGTTGAACTGGTTGGCCGCCATGGAAATCACCCGCGCCGCCCTTAGTGCGAAGGCTTTGCGCTCTTGCTCCGAGACATGGCGCTCGCCGATCATCGGTGCCGAGCCAATCAGCACCGCGGCGAAGTTGTATTGGCGCATGCACCAGCTGAACGTGAAGAACGCATACACGAACACCAGTGCCAGGCACAGCAACTTGACCTCCGCCATGCCCTGGGAAGCCTGTTGCACCAAGGGGATGTCCGCCAGCAACGCCACCGCCCGATCCGAGGCCCCGAGCACTGTCAGGATGCCCGCCAGGATGATCAGCGTGCTGGAAGCGAAGAATGACGCGTTGCGCTCCAGGTTGCCGATCACGCTGGCATCGGCGATGCGGTTCTCGCGCAACAGCATGCGGCGCATCCAGTCTTCGCGGTACAGGTGCATGACACTGGCCAGGCAGGCCGTGTCGCGGGCCTTCCAGGTGGCATAACGGGTATAGCCCGCCCAGCAGATGATGAACCAGGCGGCGGCAAGCAGATGGATCAGGTTGGCTTGGATGAATGACATTCGATTTCCTGTGTGTCTAAAAACATGACGTCTAAAGCCAGACTTGTCTTGAAATGCAGACCTGTGGGAGCGAGCTTGCTCGCGATAGCAGTTTATCAGCCACCTCATCGCTGACTGATCCGACGCTATCGCGAGCAAGCTCGCTCCCACAGGGTTCTGTGCAGGTTTTTCAAGACACTGCTTCGACGTTAGTCCACGAAAAAAGACACCACACTCAAAAAAAATGCCCCGTATCGATTGATACGGGGCATTTCGGTTCTTGCCGGTGGATCTGCCTGTTGTCGCTTACGCCAACGCTTCGCTGCGCTTGCCCAGCAGGCGATCACACACCACCGCGACCGCCAGGGTCATCACCGAAGGCACCAGCCAGGCCAGGCCTTGCTCGCTCAGCGGCAAGTGAGCCAGTTGCGTCGGCATCCAGTCCGCCAGCCCCGCGCCCTTGAGCGCATCGATCAAGCCAAACAGGAACGACACCAGCATCACCGGGCCAACGATGCGCCCCTGCTCGTGCCAGAAATCCTTGCAGAAACTCAGGGCCACCAGGGCGATGCACGGTGGGTAGATCGCGGTGAGGACAGGAATCGAGAACGCGATCAGCTTGGTCAGGCCCAGGTTGGACACCAACAGCGAAAAGGCCGCCAGGAGCACCACCAAGGTCTTGTAGGACAGCGGCAACACCCGGCTGAAGTACTCGGCGCAGGCGCAGGTCACGCCGACCGCGGTCACCAGGCATGCAAGGGAGAGCAGCACCGCCAGGAAACCGCTGCCCAGGCTGCCGAAGGTGTGTTGCACATAGGCGTGCAGCACGGCGGCGCCATTGGGTGCGCCCGCGGCCACTTCATGGCTGCCCGAACCCAGGCGGAACAGGCTGACGTAGACCAGCGCCAGGCCCACCCCGGCAATCAACCCGGCGATGATCGCGTAGCGGGTGATCAGGGCCGGCGACTCGACGCCCCGGGAGCGGATCGCATTGACGATGACAATGCCGAACACTAAGGCGCCCAGGGTATCCATGGTCAGGTAGCCATTGATGAAGCCTTGGGAAAACGGCGCCGCCACATATTCGGGCGTGGCCACGCCGATATCGCCGGCCGGCAAGGCAAACGCAGCGATGCCGAGCACGGCCAGGGCGATGATCTTCAGGGGAGCAAGGAAGCGTCCGACGGTGTCCAGCAGGCGGCCCGGGTAGAGCGAGATGAAAAACACCAGCAGGAAATACCCCGCGCTGTAGAGGAACAGCGCCAGCGGGCTTTCGCCAGTCAGAGGCGCCAAGCCGACTTCGAACGAAACGGTGGCGGTACGTGGCGTGGCGAACAGCGGGCCGACTGCCAGGTAGCACACCGCCGCCAGCAACCCACCGGCGATTTTACCGATGGGGCTGCTCAGGGCATCCATCGCGCCACCGACCTTGGCCAACGCAACGACCGTGATGACCGGCAGCCCGACCGCGGTGATCAAGAAGCCCAGCGCCGCCATCCAGACATGGGGCCCGGACTGCAAACCGACGATAGGCGGGAAGATGATGTTGCCAGCCCCGACGAACAGGGCAAATGTCATGAAACCAAGCGCCAGGATGTCCTGGCCTTTCAACACTTTCATTAAGGAAACCACACTACTGAATCGGAATTTAGAGAGGGATTTCCCCGAGGGTAGAGGGAAATGCTGCCGATCCGTATGGGACCGACCCGTTTAGCGCGGCGCTTCCTTTTGGGCAGCGATCGCAAAAATGGCTGCTAGCCTAACGAATTTGGCGATAAAACGCACTGTAAAGGGGCAAACTATCCGATGCACGACGCTCCCGTGTCGCGTTTTTGCATCTAAATGGTTGACGACTGTAATTCCGTCATCGCGAGCAAGCTCCCTCGCCACAAAGGCAGGTCAGCAGTTCCCAAGGCCAGAAACGACAAAGGCCACCCGGAGGTGGCCTTTGTTGCTGGAACGAAAAGGTCAGCCGAAGCTTACTTCTTCATTTCCCAGCCAGTCAGCTCGGCCAGGGCCTTGCCGATGTCTGCCAGCGAACGCACGGTTTTTACGCCTGCGTCTTGCAGCGCAGCGAACTTCTCGTCTGCAGTGCCTTTGCCGCCAGAGATGATTGCGCCAGCATGGCCCATGCGCTTGCCCGGAGGAGCAGTCACACCAGCAATGTAGGAAACAACCGGCTTGGTCACGTTGGCCTTGATGTAGGCAGCCGCTTCTTCTTCAGCCGAACCGCCGATCTCACCGATCATGACGATCGCTTCGGTCTTTGGGTCTTCCTGGAACAGCTTCAGGATGTCGATGAAGTTCGAGCCTGGGATCGGGTCACCGCCGATGCCGACGCAAGTCGACTGACCGAAACCGGCGTCAGTGGTCTGCTTGACGGCTTCGTAGGTCAGGGTGCCGGAACGGGACACGATACCGACCTTGCCTGGCAAGTGAATGTGACCTGGCATGATGCCGATCTTGCATTCGCCTGGAGTGATCACGCCTGGGCAGTTAGGGCCGATCAGGGTGATACCCAGCTCGTCGCACTTGACCTTGGCTTCCAGCATGTCGATGGTCGGGATGCCTTCGGTGATGCAGACGATCAGCTTGATGCCACCGAACGCTGCTTCAAGGATGGAGTCCTTGCAGAAAGGTGCTGGAACGTAGATCACGCTGGCGGTGGCGCCAGTGGCGGCTACAGCGTCTTTCACGGTGTTGAACACGGGCAGGCCCAGGTGCTCGGTGCCGCCTTTGCCCGGAGTTACGCCGCCAACCATCTTGGTGCCGTATTCCAGGGCTTGCTGGGTGTGGAAACTACCTTGCGAACCGGTAATGCCCTGGCAGATAACCTTGGTGTCTTTGTTGATCAGGACGCTCATTATTTGCCCTCCGCAGCTTTAACGACTTGTTGAGCAGCGTCGGTCAGGCTGGTAGCAGCGATGATGTTCAAACCGCTTTCTGCCAGTACTTTAGCGCCCAGCTCAGCGTTGTTGCCTTCAAGGCGAACAACAACCGGGATTTTCACGCCGACTTCTTTCACGGCGCCGATGATGCCTTCGGCAATCATGTCGCAGCGAACGATGCCGCCGAAGATGTTGACCAGTACTGCAGCGACGTTGGTGTCGGACAGGATGATCTTGAACGCTTCGGTAACACGTTCCTTGGTAGCACCGCCGCCCACGTCGAGGAAGTTGGCTGGCTTGCCGCCATGCAGGTTGACGATGTCCATGGTACCCATGGCCAGGCCGGCACCGTTGACCATGCAGCCGATGTTGCCTTCCAGGGCTACGTAGTTCAGTTCGAACTTGGCAGCGTGCGCTTCGCGCGGATCGTCTTGCGACGGATCGTGGAAAGTCTTCAGCTTAGGCTGACGGTACATGGCGTTGGCGTCGATGTTGATCTTGGCATCGAGGCAGTGCAGGTCGCCGTCGGCCTTGATCACCAGCGGGTTCACTTCCAGCAGGGCCAGGTCGTGGTCCTGGAACAGCTTGGCCAGGCCTACGAAGATCTTGGCGAACTGAGTGACCTGCTTGCCTTCCAGACCCAGCTGGAATGCCAGCTCGCGACCCTGGAATGGCTGTGCGCCAACCAGTGGATCGATGGTGGCCTTGAGGATTTTCTCAGGGGTATCGTGAGCGATTTTCTCGATGTCCACGCCACCTTCGGTGGAAGCCATGAACACGATGCGGCGGCTCGAACGGTCAACGACAGCGCCCAGGTACAGCTCTTTAGCGATATCAGTGCACGATTCAACCAGGATCTTGGTGACTGGCTGGCCGTTGGCGTCAGTCTGGTAAGTCACCAGACGCTTGCCCAGCCACTGCTGTGCGAAGGCTTTGGCGTCTTCTTTGCTGCGAACCAGCTTGACGCCGCCCGCTTTACCGCGACCACCGGCGTGAACCTGGGCTTTGACAACCCATTCGCTGCCGCCGATTTTGTCGCAAGCTTCTGCTGCCGCTTCCGGGGTGTCTACCGCGTAGCCGGTGGATACTGGCAGGCCGTACTCAGCGAACAGCTGCTTACCCTGATACTCGTGAAGATTCATGCTTATTACCGTCTTCGTTAGGTACTGCGCATTCGGTGCTGCACCGTTGTGGTGCCGCACCACCTGTGACTGCTGCTTGCGTAGCGTTCCGGTGAACCGGTGTCGCTACGCAAGGCTGCGTCCAGCGGATATTCCGCGGTGAGTCTTGCTCGCAAGGCTCACGACGGGCCATACCGCCGTGGTTTCTTATTGTCTATTAACGCTTCTTGCGGTTGGCCACGTGGATGGCGCCGCCATTTACGGCCAGGGCCGCTTCGTGCAAGGCTTCGGACAGGGTCGGATGGGAGAAGACCATCATGCCCAGCTCCTCAGCGCTGGTGCCGAATTCCATACCGATCGCGCCTTGCTGTACCAGCTCGGCAGCGCTTGGGCCAATGACGTGAACGCCCAATACGCGATCCGTCTTGGCGTCGGCGATGACTTTCACGAAACCACCGGTATCGTTGGCTGCCATGGCACGGCCACTGGCGGCGAACGGGAAGGTGCCGACGTTAACTTCAACGCCTTCGGCTTTCAAGGCCTGCTCGGTCTTGCCAACCCATGCGATTTCCGGGTGGGTGTAGATAACCGATGGGATCAGGTCGTAGTTCATCTGGGCTTTGTGGCCCTTGATGCGCTCGACAACCATGATGCCTTCTTCGGATGCCTTGTGGGCCAGCATCATGCCGCGATCCACGTCACCGATGGCGAACACGCCCGGTACGGCGGTAGCGCAATGGTCATCGACCGCGATGAAGCCGCGCTCGTCGATTTCCACGCCGCTGTCGGCAGCCAGCAGGTCGGTGGTCACCGGACGACGGCCGACCGCAACGATCAGTTTGTCGAAGGGGATGGTCTGTTCGCCCTTGGCGTCGGTGTAGGTCACCACGACTTCTTCGCCGTTGACCTTCGAACCGGTCACGCGAGCGCCCAGCTTGATGTCCAGGCCCTGTTTGGTCAGGGTTTTCAGCGCTTCCTTGGATACCGCGGTGTCAGCGGCCATCAGGAAGGTGTCGAGGGCTTCGAGCACGGTCACTTCAGCGCCCAGGCGCGACCATACCGAACCCAGTTCGAGGCCGATCACGCCAGCGCCGATCACACCCAGGCGCTTTGGCACGGTCTGGAATTCCAGGGCGCCGGTGGAGTCGACGATCACATTCTGGTCGACCGGAGCCGGTGGAATGTCGATTGGACGCGAGCCGGGTGCCAGGATGACGTTTTCGGCTTCGATCACTTCAACCGAGCCGTCTGGCTTGGTCACTTCGACTTTCTTGCCCAGCAGCAGCTTGCCGTGGCCTTCGATGGAGGTCACGCCGTTGGCCTTGAACAGGGTGGCGACACCGCTGGTCAGGTTCTTGACGATGCCAGCCTTGCGGCCAACCATCGCGGCGACGTCCATCTTCACTTCACCGGTAGAGATACCGTGAACGTTGAAGCTTTCTTTCGCTTCCTTGTATTTCCAGGAGCTGTCCAGCAGCGCCTTGGACGGAATGCAACCGACGTTCAGGCAAGTACCGCCCAAGGCCTGTTTGCCTTCCTTGTCGGTGTATTTCTCGATGCAGGCAGTGGAGAGGCCCAGTTGCGCAGCCTTGATGGCCGCTACGTAGCCGCCAGGGCCCGCACCAATCACTACCACGTCGAATTTCTGAGTCATGAGTCATTCCTTTTCGAATCAAACCGGACGATCACTTGGGGTGACCGTCGAGGGACGAAACCGGTTGTTTCAGCAAGAGGCCGGTCGACAGACCGGCCCTCGCGGCGAAAATCAGATATCCAGCAGCAGACGAGCCGGATCTTCAAGCAGGTTCTTGATGGTGACCAGGAACGTCACGGCTTCTTTGCCGTCGATCAGGCGGTGATCGTAGGACAGAGCCAGGTACATCATCGGACGAATCACGACCTGACCGTTGATCGCCATCGGACGCTGCAGGATGTTGTGCATGCCCAGGATAGCCGCTTGCGGCGGGTTGACGATCGGGGTCGACATCATCGAACCGAATGTACCACCGTTGGTGATGGTGAACGTACCGCCGGTCATCTCTTCGATGGACAGCTTGCCGTCACGGGCTTTCTTGCCGAAGGTGGCGATGCCGCCTTCGATTTCGGCCAGGCTCATCAGTTCGGCGTTGCGCAGTACCGGAACCACCAGGCCACGGTCGCTGGAGACCGCGACACCGATGTCGGCGTAGCCGTGGTAGACGATGTCGGAACCGTCGATCGAGGCGTTGACGGCAGGGAAGCGTTTCAGCGCTTCGGTGGCAGCCTTGACGAAGAACGACATGAAGCCCAGGCGTACGCCGTTGTGGGACTTCTCGAACAGATCCTTGTACTTCGAACGCAGCGCCATGACTTCGGTCATGTCGACTTCGTTGAAGGTGGTCAGCATCGCCATGTTCGACTGGGCTTCAACCAGACGCTCGGCAACCTTGGCACGCAGGCGGGTCATCGGAACGCGTTTTTCACCGCGGTCACCGGCAGCGAACACTGGCGCGGAAGCGGCAGGCGCGGCTGGCTTGGCCGGTGCGGCGGCGGGCGCGGCTTTCTTGGCGGCAACAGCAGCCACCACGTCTTCCTTGGTCACACGACCGCCCTTGCCGGTGCCGGCAACGGAGGCGATGTTGATGCCGTTCTCTTCAGCCAGCTTGCGAGCAGCCGGAGCGGCGACTGGATCGTCTTCGCCCGAAGCAGCAGGCGCAGCGGCCTGAGCGGCAGCCGGTGCAGCAGCGGCGGCTGGAGCGGCGGCAGCAGCGCCGCCCTCTTCGAGCGAGCCCAGGACCTGGTTCGACAGAACGGTAGCGCCCTCTTCGGCAACGATTGCGCCCAGCACGCCGTCAGCTTCGGCCAATACTTCCAGCACGACCTTGTCGGTCTCGATGTCGACGATCAGGTCGTCACGCTTGACGGCCTCGCCTGGTTTCTTGTGCCAGGTGGCAACGGTGCCATCGGCAACCGATTCCGGGAATGACGGGGCTTTGATTTCGATAGCCATTATCTGTGGGTCCTTAAAATTCGGTTTCAGTCAGCGCGAAGGCGTTAAACAGTGAAGGCATCTTGCAGCAGTTTTTCCTGCTGCTCGGCGTGCATCGACGCATAACCACACGCAGGTGCAGCGGAAGCATCACGGCCGGCATATTCCAGGCCCAGGGCCTTGTTATGGTTGCCGATGCTGCGACGCAGGTGATGCTGGCTGCTGTACCACGCGCCTTGGTTCATCGGTTCTTCCTGGCACCACACCACATGGGTGAGGTTGGTGTAAGGCGCGATGGCCTCCATCAGGTCTTCTTCCGGGAACGGGTAAAGCTGCTCGATACGCACGATGGCGATGTCTTCGCGGCCTTCGGCACGACGTTTTTCCAGCAGGTCGTAGTAGACCTTGCCGCTGCACAGGACCAGGCGAGTCACTTTCGCCGCGTCCAGGGTGTCGATTTCCGAAATGACCGTCTGGAACGAGCCTTCGGCCAGGTCCTCGAGCGTGGAAATCGCCAGCTTGTGACGCAGCAGGGACTTCGGTGTCAGCACGATCAGCGGCTTGCGCAGCG
The DNA here is from genome assembly GCF_023701885.1 of Pseudomonas sp. CG7. Taxonomy (NCBI): domain Bacteria; kingdom Pseudomonadati; phylum Pseudomonadota; class Gammaproteobacteria; order Pseudomonadales; family Pseudomonadaceae; genus Pseudomonas; species Pseudomonas sp. CG7. The sequence continues at coordinate 29,515 of NZ_JABAEE010000061.1, forward strand.
GACGGATGACCTGGCGACGCAGCAGGTGGTAGATCTGCGCTGGAGTCGTCGGTACGCAAACCTGGACGTTGTGCTCGGCGCACAGCTGCAGGTAGCGTTCCAGACGTGCCGACGAGTGCTCCGGCCCCTGCCCTTCATAACCGTGTGGCAACAGCATGGTCAGACCGCAGAGACGGCCCCACTTGTGCTCGCCGCTGGTGATGAACTGGTCGACAACCACCTGGGCACCGTTGGCGAAGTCGCCGAACTGCGCTTCCCAGATCACCAGGGCATTTGGCTCGGTGGTGGAATAGCCATATTCGAACGCCAGGACGGCTTCCTCGGACAGCAGCGAATCGTACAGGTCGAAACGTGGCTGGCCCTTGTACAGGTGTTGCAACGGGATATAGGTGCTGGCGTCTTTCTGGTTGTGCAGCGCCGCGTGGCGGTGCGAGAAAGTGCCGCGGCCTACATCCTGGCCGGTGCTGCGAATCGGGTGACCTTCGAACGCCAGGGTCGCGTACGCCATGGTTTCGGCGTAACCCCAGTTGATCGGCAGGCCACCGGCTTGCATCTTCTGCCGGTCTTCGTAGATTTTCGCAACCTGGCGCTGGACCACGAAGCCTTCCGGGATGTCCAGCAGCTTGGCGGACAATTCCTGCAGGGTCTTGAGGTCGAAACGCGTGTCGTGACGAGCGGTCCAGGCGTGGCCCAGATACGGACGCCAGTCCACGAACAGCTCTTTGTTCGGCTCCTTGACCAGGCTTTTTACAACGTGCAGGCCGTTGTCCAGGGCGTTGCGATATTCATCGACTTTTTCCTGGACGCGGCCGGCATCCAGCACGCCGCTCTGGGTCAGGCGCTCGGCATACAGCTCACGGGTGGTGCGCTGCTTGGCGATCTGCTGGTACATCAGCGGCTGGGTGCCGCTTGGCTCGTCGGCCTCGTTGTGGCCGCGACGACGGTAGCAGACCAGGTCGATCACCACGTCGCGCTTGTATTGCATGCGGTAGTCGATGGCCAACTGGGTCACGAACAGCACGGCTTCCGGGTCATCGCCATTCACATGGAGAATCGGCGCCTGGATCATTTTCGCGACGTCGGTTGCGTACTCGGTGGAACGCGAGTCCAGCGGGTTGCTGATGGTGAAACCGACCTGGTTGTTGATCACGATGTGCACGGTGCCGCCGGTCTTGAACCCGCGGGTCTGCGACATCTGGAAGGTTTCCATGACCACGCCCTGACCGGCGAATGCCGCGTCACCGTGGATGGAGATCGGCAGCACCTTCTCGCCGGTCGGATCGTTGCGACGATCCTGGCGGGCACGGACCGAACCCTCGACCACCGGGGAAACGATTTCCAGGTGGGACGGGTTGAAAGCCATGGCCAGGTGGACTTCGCCACCGGTGGTCATCACGTTGGACGAGAAGCCCTGGTGGTATTTCACGTCACCGGAGCCCAGCTCGACCTTCTTCTTGCCTTCGAACTCGTCGAACAGCTCGCGCGGGTTCTTGCCGAAGGTGTTGACCAGAACGTTCAGGCGGCCACGGTGGGCCATGCCGATGACGACTTCCTTGGTGCCGTAGGAACCGGAACGCTGGATCAGTTCGTCGAGCATCGGAATCAGGCTTTCGCCGCCTTCCAGGCCGAAACGCTTGGTGCCCGGGTATTTGGTACCCAGGTATTTTTCCAGGCCTTCACCGGCGGTGACGCGCTCGAGCAAGTGGCTCTTGATGTCGGCGGAGTACGTCGGACGGCCACGAACGCTTTCCAGACGCTGCTGGAACCACTGGCGCTGCTCGGAATCGGTGATGTGCGTAAATTCAGCGCCGATGGTGCGGCAATATGTCTGCTGCAACGCTTCGTGAATTTCGCGTAGGCTCGCTTCCTCTTTGCCGATGAACAGGTCGCCGGCACGGAAGGTCGTATCAAGGTCGGCATTGGTCAAGCCGTAGTGAGTGATCGACAGGTCTGCAGGTGCAGGACGCTGCCACAGCCCCAGCGGGTCAAGCTGGGCTGCCTGGTGGCCACGCATCCGGTAGGCCTGGATCAGTCGCAGCACTTCAACTTGCTTCTTCTCGTGCTCGGAGCTCACGCTGCCGGCAGACACCGGTTGAGCGCGGCGCTGGTTCTTTGCCAGCAGCACGAAATGATCGCGAATCGTCGAGTGCGAAACATCGGTGGCAGAGTTACCGTCAGCGGGCAACTTCTGAAAGTAGGTGCGCCATTCTTCTGGCACAGCGTTAGGGTCGTGCAGGTAGAGCTCGTAGAGCTCTTCCACATAGGCAGCGTTACCACCGGAGAGGTGGGCACTGTTCCACATGCGCTGCATCACGCTTTCTTGCATGCTTGGTCACCCTCGATTAGGGGAACACCACCGGCGAAAACACCGAGCAAACTTGCAGAAGTCCGAGTGCAGCGACTAAAACAAGCCACTTAGGATCACGCTGATAGTCCGGGTACCAGCCCGGATGCCCCTGCTTGTCTCATTTCTTCAAAATAAGAACCGCCGCTTTGTAAGCGGCTGTTCTGGTTATAGCCATGACGCGGGTTGAAGCCCGCGCCCTGGCCTTTACGGGTACAGCGGTTCTACGGGTACAGCAGCTGAATCACACGCCGTTTTGCAGCAGCATGTTACGTACGTGACCGATGGCCTTAGTCGGGTTCAGGCCTTTCGGACAGACGTTGACGCAGTTCATGATCCCGCGGCAGCGGAATACGCTGAACGGGTCATCCAGTGCAGCCAGACGCTCGGACGTCTTGGTGTCACGGCTGTCTGCCAGGAAGCGGTACGCTTGCAGCAGGGCGGCCGGGCCCAGGAACTTGTCCGGGTTCCACCAGAACGATGGGCATGAGGTCGAGCAGCAAGCGCACAGGATGCACTCGTACAGACCGTCGAGCTTCTCACGCTCTTCCGGAGACTGCAGACGTTCGATGGCCGGAGCCGGCGTGTCGTTCTGCAGGAATGGCTTCACCTTCTCGTATTGCTTGTAGAAGATGCTCATATCGACGACCAGGTCACGGATAACCGGCAAACCTGGCAACGGACGCACCACCAGCTTGTTGCCCTTGACCACGGCCGACAACGGCGTGATGCAGGCCAGGCCGTTCTTGCCGTTGATGTTCATGCCGTCGGAGCCGCAAACGCCCTCGCGGCAAGAGCGACGATAGGAGAAACCCTCGTCCTGCTCTTTGATCAGGGCCAGCACATCCAGCACCATCAGGTCTTTACCACCGGTGTCGACCTGGAAGTCCTGCATGAACGGCGCAGCGTCCTGATCAGGGTTGTAGCGATAAACACTGACTTGCAACATAGCGGTCACCCTTAATAAGTCCGGACTTTTGGTTCGAAAGTCGGAACAGTCTTCGGCGAGAAGTTCACGGCACGCTTGGCGACGCGTTTTTCACCCGGGAAGTACAAGGTGTGGCACAGCCAGTTTTCGTCGTCACGGTCTTCGAAGTCTTCGCGGGCGTGGGCGCCACGGGACTCTTTACGCACTTCTGCGGCGATGGCGGTGGCTTCGGCCACTTCCAGCAGGTTCTGCAATTCCAGCGCTTCGATACGGGCAGTGTTGAACGCCTGCGACTTATCGTTGATCTTCACGTTGGCGATTCGTTCACGCAATTGCGCCAGCTGGGCGATACCCTTCTGCATGTATTCGCCGGTACGGAACACGCCGAAGTAGTTCTGCATGCAGTTTTGCAACTCGCGACGCAGGGTTGCCACGTCTTCGCCTTCGGTACGCTCGTTCAGAGCGGACAGACGCGCCAGGGCGGCTTCGATGTTGGCGTCGGTGGCATCGTCATACTCGATACCGTCGGACAGCGCCTTCTCCAGGTGCAGGCCGGCAGCACGACCGAAGACCACCAGGTCGAGCAGCGAGTTGCCGCCCAGGCGGTTGGCACCGTGGACCGATACGCAAGCCACTTCACCCACTGCGAACAGGCCAGGGATGATTTCGTCCACGCCTTCGCCGTTCTGGGTGATCGCCTGGCCGTGGATGTTGGTGGCAACGCCGCCCATCATATAGTGGCAGGTTGGAACCACTGGAACCGGCGCGACGACCGGATCGACGTGAGCGAAGGTCTTGGACAGTTCGCAGATCCCTGGCAGGCGGCTGTGCAGCACTTCCTCGCCCAGGTGATCGAGCTTGAGCATCACGTGGTCGCCGTTCGGGCCACAGCCGTTGCCGGCGATGATCTCTTTAACCATCGAACGAGCCACGACGTCACGACCGGCAAGGTCCTTGGCGTTCGGCGCATAACGTTCCATGAAACGCTCGCCGTGCTTGTTGATCAGGTAACCACCTTCACCACGGCAACCTTCGGTCACCAGTACACCGGCGCCGGCGATGCCGGTCGGGTGGAACTGCCACATTTCGATGTCTTGTACCGGCACGCCAGCACGCAGGGCCATGCCGACGCCGTCACCGGTGTTGATCAGGGCATTGGTGGTGGATGCGTAGATACGGCCTGCACCGCCGGTCGCCAGTACGGTGGCCTTGGCGCGGATGTAGGTGGTTTCGCCGGTTTCGATGCAGATCGCGATCACACCGACGAAGGCGCCGTCCTGGTTCTTCACCAGGTCGACCGCGTAGTACTCGTTCAGGAACGTAGTACCGGCCTTCAGGTTGCCCTGGTACAGGGTGTGCAGCAGTGCGTGACCGGTACGGTCGGACGCCGCGCAAGTACGCGCAGCCTGGCCGCCCTTGCCGTAGTCCTTGGACTGCCCGCCGAACGGACGCTGGTAGATACGACCTTGCTCGGTACGGGAGAACGGCATGCCCATGTGGTCCAGCTCGAACACCGCGGCCGGGCCTTCCTGACACATGTATTCGATAGCGTCCTGGTCACCGATGTAGTCGGAACCCTTGACGGTATCGTACATGTGCCAGCGCCAGTCATCGTTCGGGTCGGCCGAAGCGATGGCGCAGGTGATGCCACCCTGGGCGGAAACGGTGTGCGAGCGCGTCGGGAAAACCTTGGTGATCACGGCAGTCTTGTGACCGCCCTGTGCCAGTTGCAGCGCCGCGCGCATGCCGGCACCGCCACCACCAATGATGATGGCGTCGAAAGAAATCGTTGGAATGTTAGCCATGAATCAGATACCCCAGAGAATCTGCACACCCCAGACGAAGTAAGCGAACATCGCAACGCCGCATACTGCCTGGAAGAGGAAACGTACGGCAGTCGCCGACTTGCCGAACGCCATTTGCGTCAGGTAGTCGGTCGCGATGGTCCACATGCCGACCCAGGCGTGGGCGCCCAGTGCGACAAGTGCCAGCAGACTGAAGATACGCATCCAGTTGTTTGCGAACAGTTCATGCCATTGGGCATAGCCAATGCCAGGGTTTGCCACGACATATCCGATCAGGAAAATGAAGTAAGCCGCGAGAACGACCGCAGACACACGCTGGGCCATCCAGTCGTAGAGGCCCGAACGCGAAAGGTTCGTGACGTTGGTTACCATATCCAGACTCCTGCCAGAACGATCAGCACCGCAGACACGGCGATAATGATTTTCGAGCCCAGCTTGCCGCCTTCCAGCGTCTCACCGATGCCCATGTCCATGATCAAGTGGCGCACACCGGCAACCAAGTGATACAGCAAGGCGGACAGGATGCCCCAAATCACTAGCTTGGCTAGCGGACTGGTCAGACACGCTTTCACCTGACCGAAGCCTTCTTCCGAATCGAGCGACTTGTCCAATGCATAAAGCATGATGGCCAGGCTGACGAAGAGGATGACACCGGAAATACGGTGAAGAATGGACGTGTAAGCAGTGACTGGGAGTTTGATGGTCCTTAGGTCTAGGTTTACAGGTCGTTGGCTTTTCACGGCTTTTTTTTCACACTGAAGAGCCCCTAACAATCAGGGCAAAGTTGTTGGGGCGCGCACTGGTCAGGTACTCACCACCCAGGGAGTGACGACCCCCAAGAAAGCAGGCCCAAAAGCCCCTGGCGGTCGGTGGCCGAGTATAGACAGTTAGGCTACTAATGACAACGCGTTCACCTTCCCCTAATAGCGCATTGCACATATGGCGCAAAAGGCGTAAACGGCAGGCAATTTCGCGGAAAAAGTCCGGTTAAAGCCTTCTGGAGCAAGACTTTAGGCAAATTGACATTCGGATTTATCTCACTATAGTGGTGCGGGCCCTGCGTGGGGGGTCTGTCTGATGATTCCAAGCATTAATAGGAGGCCACATGGCTGACAAAAAAGCGCAGTTGATCATCGAGGGCGCAGCCCCCGTCGAGCTGCCCATTTTAACCGGCACCGTTGGTCCCGATGTAATCGACGTACGGGGCCTGACGGCCACGGGCCGTTTCACCTTTGACCCAGGTTTCATGTCGACCGCCTCGTGCGAGTCGAAAATCACCTACATCGACGGCGACAACGGCATCCTGCTGCACCGCGGCTACCCGATCGAGCAACTGGCTGAGAAATCGGACTACCTGGAAACCTGCTACCTGCTGCTCAACGGCGAGCTGCCAACCGCAGAGCAAAAGGCCCAGTTCGTCAGCACGGTGAAGAACCACACCATGGTTCACGAGCAGTTGAAGACCTTCTTCAACGGTTTCCGTCGCGATGCCCACCCGATGGCCGTCATGTGCGGCGTTGTCGGCGCCCTTTCGGCCTTCTACCACGACTCCCTGGACATCAATAACCCCCAGCATCGCGAGATTTCCGCGATTCGCCTGGTGGCGAAGATGCCGACCCTGGCAGCCATGGTCTACAAGTACTCCATGGGCCAGCCCATGATGTACCCGCGCAACGACCTGACCTATGCAGAGAACTTCCTGCATATGATGTTCAACACCCCGTGCGAGATCAAACCGATCAGCCCGGTGCTCGCCAAGGCCATGGACCGGATCTTCATCCTCCATGCCGACCACGAGCAGAACGCCTCCACGTCCACCGTGCGCCTGGCCGGCTCGTCGGGCGCCAACCCGTTCGCCTGTATCGCCGCCGGTATCGCCGCGCTCTGGGGCCCTGCCCACGGCGGTGCCAACGAAGCGGTACTGACCATGCTCGATGAAATCGGCGATGTCTCGAACATCGACAAGTTCATCGCCAAGGCCAAGGACAAGAACGATCCGTTCAAGCTGATGGGCTTCGGTCACCGGGTCTACAAGAACCGCGACCCACGCGCCACGGTGATGAAGCAGACCTGCGACGAAGTGCTCAAGGAACTGGGGATCAAGAACGATCCGCAACTCGAACTGGCCATGCGCCTGGAAGAGATCGCCCTGACCGACCCGTACTTCATCGAGCGCTCGCTGTACCCGAACGTCGACTTCTACTCGGGGATCATCCTCAAGGCGATCGGCATTCCAACCAGCATGTTCACCGTGATCTTCGCCCTGGCGCGGACCGTCGGCTGGATCTCCCACTGGAAGGAAATGCTCTCCAGCCCGTACAAGATCGGCCGCCCGCGCCAGTTGTACACCGGCTACGAGTCGCGTGACATTACCCAGCTGGAAGACCGCAAGTAAGGCCTGCCTTGCGCTAGTCCCAAGCGGCACTGAAACAGCCCCTGCTTCTTATAAAGAGCAGGGGCTGTTTTGTTTATATCTCCAAAGACTCAGTGTCTGGACCGGCGCCTTCGCGAGCAGGCTCGCTCCCACATCTGGAATCCATGCCCCCTCCCCTGTGGGAGCGAGCCTGCTCGCGAAGACATCCTCACAAACGACCACAAATATCGCCTGCAAAAAAATACCCCGGCCTCTCGACCGGGGTATTTCTTCAAACACAACGCTTCAACTTGAAGCTTGCAGTTGCCTCAGTGATTCACCGCCCCACTCGCCCCCAGACCCGTCTGCGAACGCACGAACTGCGGGAAGAACAGCGCCCGCTCGTTTGCACCTTCAGCCGACTTGTCGGTGATGGAGAAGAACCAGATGCCGACGAACGCAATGGCCATCGAGAACAGCGCTGGGTATTCGTACGGGAAGAGCGCCTTCTCGTGACCCATGATCTGCACCCAGATGGTCGGGCCGAGGACCATCAGGCCCACGGCACTGACCAGGCCCAGCCAGCCGCCGATCATCGCGCCACGGGTGGTCAGCTTCTTCCAGTACATCGAAAGCAGCAGTACCGGGAAGTTGCACCTCGCCGCGATGGAGAATGCCAGGCCCACCATGAACGCGATGTTCTGCTTCTCGAACAGGATGCCCAGTCCGATCGCCAGCACCGCCAGACAGATGGTGGTGATTTTCGAAACCCGAATCTCATCCTTCTCGTTGGCCTTGCCTTTCTTGATCACGCTGGCATACAGGTCATGGGACACCGCCGAGGCACCGGCCAGGGTCAGGCCCGCTACTACCGCCAGGATGGTAGCGAACGCCACCGCCGAGATGAAGCCCAGGAAGATGCTGCCGCCAACGGCGTTGGACAGGTGCACCGCCGCCATGTTGTTGCCGCCCAGCAAGGCACCTGCCGCGTCCTTGAAGGCCGGGTTGGTGCTGACCAGCAGGATCGCGCCGAAGCCGATGATGAAGGTCAGGATGTAGAAGTAGCCGATGAAGCCAGTGGCGTACAGCACGCTCTTGCGCGCTTCCTTGGCGTCGCTCACGGTGAAGAAGCGCATCAGGATGTGTGGCAGGCCAGCGGTGCCGAACATCAGCGCCAAGCCGAGGGAGAAGGCCGAGATCGGATCCTTCACCAGGCCGCCGGGGCTCATGATCGCCTCGCCTTTAGGGTGAACCTTGACCGCTTCGGCAAACAACATGTTGAAGTCAAAGTTGACGTGCTTCATGACCATCAGGGCCATGAACGAAGCCCCCGACAGCAACAGCACCGCCTTGATGATCTGCACCCAGGTGGTGGCCAGCATGCCGCCGAACAACACGTAGAGGCACATCAGGATGCCGACCAGGATCACCGCGACGTGGTAGTCCAGGCCGAACAGCAGCTGGATCAGCTTGCCGGCACCGACCATTTGCGCGATCAGGTAGAACGCCACCACCACCAGCGAGCCGCAGGCGGACAGACTGCGGATCTGGGTTTGCCCGAGGCGATAGGACGCCACGTCGGCAAAGGTGTATTTACCCAGGTTGCGCAGGCGTTCGGCGATCAGGAACAGAATGATCGGCCAGCCCACCAGGAAGCCGATGGAGTAGATCAGGCCATCGTAGCCGGAGGTGAACACCAGCGCGGAAATGCCCAGGAAGGACGCCGCCGACATGTAGTCGCCAGCGATTGCCAGGCCGTTCTGGAAGCCGGTGATCTTGCCGCCGGCCGCATAGTAGTCGGCCGCCGAATTATTTTTCTTGGACGCCCAGTAGGTGATGTATAGCGTCGCGCCGACAAAGGCCACGAACATCAGGATAGCGGCGACGTTGAGGGGTTGTTTCTGCACGGCACCGGTCAGGGCATCAGCCGCCCAGGCGCCCGGTGCGAACGCTGCGACGCTCAATAGAGCCAGTAGACGCCGGATCATTGCTGAGCCTCCTTGAGAATCGCATTGTTCAGGTCGTCGAACTCGCCGTTGGCGCGCCGTACGTAGATACCGGTCAGGACGAAGGCCGAGAGGATCAGGCCGACGCCGATGGGGATACCCCAGGTGATGGTGGAATCGGGGGTCATCTTGGCCCCGAGAATGTGCGGCCCGTAGGCGATCAGAAGAATGAAGCCGGAATACAGCCCAAGCATGATCGCCGAGAGAATCCAGGCGAACTTTTCTCGTTTCTTCACCAGCTCCTTGAAGCGCGGGCTGTTTTGAATCGAGAGGTAAATGCTGTCGTTCATTGTTTTTATCCTCGCAGCACAGATTTATTTGGAACAGCTCTACTCTATGCGGCTCCAGGCCAGGTTCCAGACGACCTTAGTATTAGAACGACATGACGGCTCTGCCGGTTTTCCGCACATTTTCTCAGTTCCCTTTGTGGGAGCGAGCCTGCTCGCGAAGGCGATCTGTCAGTTAACCCTGTAATTGGCTGGCACACCGCTTTCGCGAGCAGGCTCGCTCCCACAAGGGGGATCTGCGTTGGAGCCAGGAATTGCACGCACAAAAAAACCGCATGACACAATGTCATGCGGTTTTCGGAACAGTCAAACCAGGCCGATTACTTGCCGGTCCACTCCTTCACGCGGTCCGGGTGCTTGGCGACCCAATCCTTGGCAGCAGCGTCCGGTTTGGCGCCTTCCTGGATGGCCAGCATGACCTCGCCGATCTCGTCCTTCGAAGCCCACTGGAACTTCTTCAGGAATTCCGCCACTTCTGGCGCCTTGGCCCCCAGTTCCTTGCTGCCGATGCTGTTCACAGTCTCAGCCGCGCCGTAGACGCCTTTCGGGTCTTCCAGGAAACGCAGTTTCCACTTGGCGAACATCCAGTGCGGCACCCAACCGGTGACGGCGATGGATTCGTTTTTCTTCTCGGCACGGGTCAGCTCGGCGATCATGCCGGCGCCGGAACTGGCCTTGAGTTGATAACCGGTCAGGTCGTAATCCTTGATCGCCTGTTCGGTCTTGATCATCACGCCTGAACCGGCGTCGATGCCGACGATGCGCTTCTTGAACGAGTCGTCGGTCTTGAGATCCTCGAGTGACTTGGCCTTGACGTACTCCGGCACGATCAGGCCGATCTTGGCGTCCTTGAAGTTGGGGCCGTAATCGACCACGTTGTCCTTGTTCTTGGTCCAATAGTCGCCGTGAGTCACCGGCAGCCAGGCCGAGAGCATCGCGTCGAGTTTGCCGGTGGCCACGCCTTGCCACATGATCCCGGTCGCGACCGCTTGCAGCTTCACGTCATAACCGAGTTTCTGCTTGATCACTTCGGCGGCCACGTGGGTGGTCGCGACGCTGTCGGACCAGCCGTCAACGTAACCGATGCTCAGGGTTTTGGTTTCGGCGCTGGCCAAGGTGGAACTGATGGCCAGTACCAGTGCGGCACCTGCGCCCAAGAGTCGTCGCATCTTCATCGTTACTTCCCCGAAAGTGCTGCGCCCGACGGATGCCGGGCGGCGTCAACGTATAGTTATGATGCTCAGCGCCCCCATCACGCTCGCCCTCAAACCGGTCTGAACGCCAGTGGAGTACTGACAGGATCGATCATCAACCTGTGCCGTTCTGGAACCTGCTCTGCCTGCGACGTCGAAGCAACGAGAAACGACATCAGAACGCCAGCTAATGATTTCGCGCAATTGGCGCCCCCTCACAGTGAGGTTCGCAGGCGAAATACGGTAAATACCAGATAACTAGCCGCTACTGCGCATGACCGTGTATCGTCCCGCTACTATCGCGCCCCGTCCGTGCCTGTTTTGTGCCCGTCATGGCACTTGGCTCCGCTTCGGTGGTCATAGGCTGCGAACCTCATTCGGCACCTTCCTCTAAGGGATCTAGTCATGCTCCGTTCCTTGCGCTTCGCTGCCCTCCTCGGCGGCCTTATCCTGAGTGCGTCCGCGCTGGCGGCAGATATTGACGCCGCCAGCTATGGCTACCCCTTGACCAACCCGTTCGAGGCGACCATCGCCACCACGCCGCCGGACCTGCGTCCGGAGCTGCCACTGATCGAAGACATCAATCAGGCGGACCACAGCCTGACCCTGCGCCCGGAACGCGAGTTCATCCTGCCGGACAACTTCTGGCCGGTAAAAAGCCTCACCTACCGCATGGCCACCCAGGACAAGCCCGCGCCGCTGATTTTTCTGATCGCCGGCACCGGTGCACGCTACGACAGCACCCTCAACGAGTACCTCAAGCGCCTCTACTACAAGGCCGGCTACCACGTGGTGCAGCTGTCCTCGCCCACCAGCTTCGACTTCATGAGTGCCGCTTCGCGCTTCGCCACGCCGGGCATCACCAAGGAAGACGCCGAGGACATGTACCGGGTGATGCAGGCGGTACGCGCCCAGAACCCGAAAGTCCCCGTCACCGAGTACTACCTTACCGGCTACAGCCTCGGCGCCCTGGACGCGGCCTTCGTCGCCCACCTGGACGAAACCCGGCGCAGCTTCAACTTCAAGAAGGTGCTGCTGCTGAACCCGCCGGTGAACCTCTACACCTCGATCACCATCCTGGACAAAATGGTCCAGACCGAGGTCAAGGGCATCAACAGCACCACGACTTTTTATGAACTGGTGTTGAACAAGCTGACCCGCTACTTCCAGCAAAAAGGCTACATCGACCTCAACGATGCGTTGCTATATGACTTCCAGCAGTCCAAGCAACACCTGAGCAACGAGCAAATGGCGATGTTGATCGGCACCTCGTTCCGCTTCTCGGCGGCCGACATCGCCTTCACCTCGGACCTGATCAACCGCCGCGGCCTGATCATCCCGCCGAAATTCCCGATCACCGAAAGCACCAGCCTCACGCCATTTCTCAAGCGCGCGCTGCAATGCGATTTCGACTGCTACCTCACCGAGCAGGTGATCCCGATGTGGCGCGCGCGCACCGACGGCGGCAGCCTGCTGCAACTGGTCGACCAGGTGAGCCTGTACGCACTGAAGGATTATTTGCAGGCCAGCACGAAGATTTCGGTCATGCACAACGCCGACGACGTGATTCTCGGCCCGGGCGACCTGGGCTTCCTGCGCAAGACCTTTGGCGATCGCCTGACGGTTTATCCACTGGGCGGCCACTGCGGCAACCTTAATTACCGCGTCAACAGCGACGCCATGCTGGAGTTTTTCCGTGGCTAAATATCTGCTGCTTATCGCTGCGTTAATCAGTGCGGGCATGGTCCAGGCCGACAACAGCAAGGCCGATGCACCTGTGGTGGTGGATTCGGACGGTTTCAAGGAACCGCTGACCAAGCTCAAGTTCAACCCGGGGCTGGATCAACGCGAGTTCGAGCGTTCGACCCTTAACGCATTGAACGTCTATGACCCGCTGGAATCCTGGAACCGCCGGGTCTATCACTTCAACTACCGCTTCGACCAATGGGTCTTCCTGCCCGTGGTCGACGGCTATCGCTACATCACCCCCGGCTTCGTGCGCACCGGGGTCAGTAACTTCTTCAATAACCTGGGAGACGTGCCGAACCTGATGAACAGCCTGCTGCAATTCAAGGGCCAGCGTTCGATGGAAACCACGGCGCGCCTGCTGCTCAACACCACCGTTGGCATCGCCGGCCTGTGGGACCCGGCCACCGCCATGGGCCTGCCGCGCCAGAGCGAAGACTTCGGCCAGACCCTGGGCTTCTACGGCGTGCCGGGCGGCGCGTATTTCGTGTTGCCAATCTTCGGCCCCTCGAACCTGCGCGACACCTCGGGCTTGCTGGTGGACTACACCGCCGAATCGGCAATCAACTTCCTGAACGTCTCGGAAGTCAGCTCCAACCACCCGGAGCTCTTGCTCCTGCGCGGTGTGGACAAGCGCTACCAGACCAGTTTCCGCTACGGCCAACTGAACACGCCGTTCGAATATGAAAAGGTGCGCTACGTGTACACCGAGTCGCGCAAATTGCAGATTGCCGAGTAACTTTCGGCCACCCAAAATCCTCGGTGGGAGCGAGCTTGCTCGCGATGGCGTCGGTTCAGCTACATTTGCATTGGCTGATACACCGCTATCGCGAGCAAGCTCGCTCCCACAGTTGTTTTGTGTTGCCAGGTTCAGCCTTTCAGCGCTTTCCAAACCTTGCCCACTGCCAGCAC
>NZ_JABAEE010000062.1:0-40132 GCF_023701885.1 Pseudomonas sp. CG7
TACGAGGCCAAAAGTCGTGATCGTCAGCTTAGAGCCTTACAGCGTAAGGCTACAAAGCTGGGTGTTCGATTGGTCGCGGCTTAAAAAGCTTTGGAGAACAAGGGGATGGATTTTGTTTGATGAGAGCTTGCTCCCGCTGGGCCGGTCCGACGCTTCGGGCGAAGCGGCCCCAAGATCTTGCGGTCGCTGCGCAACCGAGCGGGAGCAAGCTCCCTCGCCACAAAAGCCCTCTACAAAAGCCAGCCACAAAAGCTACCTCGCCACAGGTTTTGCTTTATGCAGCAGCCTTTCTGATCGTCGCAAGCAAACCCGCCGCGCCAATGAACATACCCGCGAAGGCACGGTTCATCCGCCGCTGTTGTTTCGGTGTACGCAACAGACGCAGGACTTTAGACGCCAACCCGGTGTACCCGGCCATGACGATGAGATCGACGGCGATCATGGTGACGCCCAGGATCAGGTACTGCTGGATCAACGGCGCATGGGGATTGATGAACTGCGGCAACACCGCCAGCATGAACACCAGCGCCTTGGGGTTGCTGACATTGACCAGGAAACCGCGAAACACCAGCGCCAGGGGCTTACCTATGGGCCGTGGGGCCGCGTCGTCGGTCATGTCGCCGGGAATGGCTCGCCACTGCTTGACCCCCAGGTAGACCAGGTAGGCCACGCCGAACCACTTGATGGCATAAAACGCAGTGGCCGACGCCGTGAGGATCGCGCCAACACCGGCGGCAACGACCACGATTTGCAACGCCAGGCCCAATTGCAGGCCCAAGGCGTTCCAGTAACCGCGCCAAAAGCCATATCGCAGACCGCTGGACATCGATGCAATCGCGCCGGCACCCGGCGAAAGACTGATCACCCAGCACGCAGCGAAAAACGCCAACCATGTTTCCAGCACCATTGCACTCCCCGGCTCGGATTCGTCGAAACGACTAAGCTAATGCGCCGTCACGTGGTTGACCACCGTTTTTTGCGCAAGCCTCAAGCGGGCATGAACCGTGGCGAGGGAGCTTGCTTCCGCTGCGCCGCGTAGCGGCCCTTTGCGTTATTCGACGAAACCGCCCACCGGGAACGCTTCGCTGCCGCGCCAGCGCCGCACCGAGCGCTGGAAGAACAGGCTGTTGGGCACTTGCACCATCGCGCTGCCGGTGCCGAGTTCCTCGGGTTCGATCAGCGTGGTGTACAGCAGATTGATTGCCACCACGCGCCCCTTGATACCGGGCTTGTCGGTGCTATCCACCAACTCGACCACATCGCCCAGGCGAAAGGGTCCGACGGTGTAGATCAAAACGGCGCAGAACAGGTTGGACAGCACGCTCCAGATGGCGAAGAACGCCACCGCTGCCACCGCGACAAAGCCCGACAGCGCCGTCCACAGCACCGTGGCCGAGACACCCAGGCGTTCGAGCACCACCAGCACCGCAGTGCCCATGATCAGCCAGCGCAGCACACCCCGCAGGATAATCACCAGTTGGGGTGGGAGCGGGTAACGCTCACCCAGGCCCGTGAGCGCACGCGCGACGAAGCGCTGCGAGACATAACCGGCCACCAGGATCAGCAGGATTTGCACACCGAGCCAGATCGGCTCGATCCACATGACAGGGACAGGCAACGCCAACGCTTCCATCAGGACAACGCCTCCAGCTCCGCTTGCAGGTTTTCCAGCCATTCCAGCGCTTGCATCCAAGCCTCCTCGAGCTCCGCTTCCCGGACCTTCAGCTTGGCCTGTTCGGCCAGCAGGTCACGCAACTCATCCTTGCGCGCGGCCTCGTAGAGACCACTGTCGCCCAGGCTGGTTTCGATTTTCTGCAATTTTTCATGCAGCTTGCCCAGCTCGGCTTCGAGCTTGTCGGCCTCGCGTTTGTGCGGCGCCAGTTGCTGGCGCAGCGCGGCGGCGGCCTGGCGCTGGGCTTTCTTGTCGGTCTTGTCCGGGTTGACCGGTGTGCTGCTGACCGGCGCGTTACGCTGGCGGTACTCCACCAGCCAACGGGCGTTGTCCTCCAGGTCACCGTCGAACTCCTCGACCTTGCCATCGGCGACCAGGAAGAAGTTATCCGTCGTGCTCTTGAGCAAATGCCGATCGTGGGACACCACCAATACCGCGCCACTGAATTCTTGCAAGGCCATGGTCAGGGCCAGGCGCATTTCCAGGTCCAGGTGGTTGGTCGGTTCGTCGAGCAACAACAGGTTCGGTCGACCCCAGGCGATCAATGCCAGTGCCAGGCGGGCCTTTTCGCCGCCGGAGAAATTCAACACCGGCTCGTCGATGCGCGCCCCGCGGAAATCGAAACCGCCGAGGAAATCGCGCAGGGTCTGCTCACGCTCGGACGGCGCCAACCGTTGCAGGTGCAACAGCGGGCTGGCCTTGGAATCCAGGGAGTCGAGCTGGTGCTGGGCGAAGTAGCCGACGACGGTGTTTTCACCTCGGGTCAGGCGCCCGGCCAGAGGCTCGAGTTCGCCGGAAAGGTTCTTGATCAGGGGCGACTTACCGGCACCGTTGGGGCCCAGCAGGCCGATCCGCGCACCGGGGGTCAGTTGCAGCTTGACCTTCTCCAGCACGGTCTTGTCGCCGTAGCCCAGGCGTGCGTCAGACAGGTCGATCAACGGGCTGGAGATCTTGGTCGATTCGCGGAAGACAAAATCGAACGGTGAATCGACGTGGGCCGCCGACAGCTCTTCCATCCGCTCCAGTGCCTTGATCCGGCTCTGGGCCTGGCGGGCCTTGGTGGCCTGGGCCTTGAAGCGGGCGATGTAGCTTTCCATGTGCGCACGTTGCGCCTGTTGCTTCTCATAGGCTTGCTGTTGCTGGGCCAGGCGTTCGGCACGGGCGCGCTCGAAGGCGCTGTAGCCGCCACGGTACAAGGTGAGCTTGCGCTGGTCGACATGGGCCACGTGATCCACCACCGCATCGAGGAAATCGCGGTCGTGGGAAATCAGCAGCAGCGTGCCCGGGTAGCTCTTGAGCCAGTCTTCGAGCCAGATGATGGCGTCGAGGTCCAAGTGGTTGGTCGGTTCATCGAGCAGCAGCAGATCCGAAGGGCACATCAACGCCTGCGCCAGGTTCAGGCGCATCCGCCAGCCGCCGGAGAAATCCCCGACCTGGCGGTCCATCTGTTCATTGGTGAAGCCCAGGCCGGCGAGCAATTTACGCGCGCGGGCATCGGCGGTGTAGCCATCGGCACTGTCGAGTTCCGAATGCAGGCGGGCCTGTGCGGCACCGTCGTGGGCCGCTTCGGCCGCCGCCAGGTCACGTTGCACCTGGCGCAGGCGCAGGTCGCCATCGAGCACGTAGTCCACCGCCAGGCGCTCGAGGGTGTCGACCTCCTGGCGCATATGGGCGATGCGCCAATCGGCCGGCAGCAGGCAATCGCCCGAGTCCGGGTGCAGCTCGCCTCGCAGCAAGGCGAACAGGCTCGATTTGCCGGCACCGTTGGCACCGATGAGGCCGGCTTTGTGGCCGGCGTGCAGGGTCAGCTCGGCGTCTTCTAGCAGACGTTGCGGGCCACGCTGTAAAGTCAGGTTCTGAAGTCGGATCATAATGGCGGCGGAGTCTACCAGCTTCGCTCGCAACTGGCGCGAGTAGCACGATGTCCCCTGACCTGTGGAGTTTTTCCCTCGACCTCTATGCCAAGCCTGGCGTAGAGCCTGCGTGCCTGGCGGCACAAGACGCCGGCGCCAACGTCTGCCTGCTGCTTTGTGGCCTGTGGCTGGCGCAGCGCGGCGTGGCCTGCAATGAACACAGGCTGCAGCGACTTCGACAAATGGCCGAGCCGTGGGAGGCCGAGGTGGTGCGGCCACTGCGTACGCTTCGCAATCAATGGAAAGCCGGAGCCCTCCAGGACGCGGCACTCAATGGCCTGCGCGAACAGGTCAAGCAACTGGAGTTGGCCGCCGAACGGCGATTGTTGGAACGATTGGAAGCGCTGGCCAAGGAGTGGCCGAGGGCACAACAGAACGATTCAGCGCAATGGCTGCAAGGGCTGGCGGCGAATGCCGAACCCGCGAGCCGCGACGCGCTGCATCAGCTGCGCGTCGCGGTGTCCGGCACTTAGGAAGCGCTGGTTGGGGTGCTGCTGGCGGTCGGCGCAACGGCAGCTGGGCTGGTCGCCGCGGCCGGCGTGCTGGCGGTTGGCGCAGGCGCCGCGGTCGGAGCCGGAGCCGATGTTGCGGGCTTGGCGGCTGGCGCAGTCGCAGGTTTTGCAGCGGCTGGTTTTTTCACGGCCGGTTTCGCGGCGGGCTTGGCAGCAGCTGGTTTCGCGGCGGCTGGCTTGGCAGCCGTTGGCTTCGCAGCTGCAGGCTTGGCCGCGGCCGGTTTGGCAGCGGGTTTAGCCGCGGCTTTGGCAGCGACTGGCTTGGCAGCGGTTTTTGCAGCGGGCTTGGCCGCAGCCGTTTTGGTTGCCGCAGGCTTCGCTGCCGGTTTGGCAGCAGGCTTGGCGGCAGCCGGTTTTGCAGTGGCTTTTACCGGCGCTTTGGCAGCCGGTTTAGCGGCGGCGGTTTTCGTCGCGGCTGGTTTGGCGGCGGCGGTTTTAGCGGCAGGTTTGGCGACAGCTTTCGCCGCTGGCTTGGCGGCAGGTTTAGCAGCCGCTTTTACAGCGGGCTTGGCAGCGGCAGGTTTAGCGGCCGCCGTTTTTGCAGCGGGCTTGGCAGCCGCCTTGACGACTGGTTTTTTTGCCGCAGGTTTTGCAGCGCTGGCAGCGACGGGTTTGGCAGCCGGCTTGCTGGCGGCTTTGGCGGCAGGCTTGGCAGCGACTTTGGCCGGTGCTTTTGCCACGGCGGGTTTAGCCGCCGGCTTCTTGGCCGATACAGCGGCAGGCTTGGCAGCACGAAGCGACAGCGCCTTGCCCGCGGCTTCTTGCACGCGACCGACGCCCTGGGCCAGTTTCAGGCTTTCCTGGGCATCACGCTTGAGTTGCAGAATGTAGGCGCGGGTTTCGGACTGACGATCCTTCAAGGCATCGAGCAAGTCTTCGAGTTCTTTCACGACGTCTTTAGCCTTGGCTTGGGCCTTGGCCTTGCCAGCGGTGGCTGCGTCTTGCAGTTTGGTGCGCGACTTGTGCAGTTTTTCCTGCGCCTTGCCGCGTTGCTTTTCCAGTTTGGCGAGCAGTTTTTCAGCATCAGCCAGCGCTTGGGAGCAGGCATTTTCCAGATGTTCGAGCAGGCTGCCCGAGAGTTGTTGGAGCAAGTGCAACGGAGTGTTTACAGGCTTCTTGGTGGCCGACATGGTTTACCTCCTGACTGACGTGAGTGCGGCTCATACTAGACCTCTGCTGCAACCGCCGCTAGGGCATGTTGACAGTACACAAGACGTTGCGTTGCAAGGGAGGAAAAATCTTCTGCGCCAGTGCCTTGGCAATCCATCTCTACAGATATCGGCACTGGCATAATTCCTCGATTCGAGGCCGGAGAGCACACATGTCGCGTCACCTGTTTTTACTCCTGTGCATGGCTTGCGCCACGGTCCAGGCCGCTGAAAAAACCAGCGCAAACGATGCCCACGATTTGGCTTACAGCCTGGGCGCCAGCCTCGGCGAACGCCTGCGCCAGGACGTGCCGGACCTGCAGATCAAAGCCTTGGTCGAAGGTTTGCAACAGGCCTACCTGGGCAAGCCGCTGGCTCTCAAGGATGAACGCATCGAACAAATCCTGGCCGAGCACCAGGCGCAACTGAACGCGCCTTCGACAACGCCGCAGACCGAAGCCGCATTGAAAACCGAGCAACAATTTCTCGTCGAAGAAAAGAACCGCCCTGGCGTCCAGCAACTGGCAGACGGCATCCTGCTGACCGAAATCAAGCCAGGCCATGGCGCGAAGGCCGGCCCTCACGGCAAGGTCCAGGTGCTGTACACCGGTCGATTGCCGGACGGCACCGTATTCGACGCCAATCGCCAGGCACAGTGGTTCAACCTCGACAGTGTGATTGACGGTTGGCGCAGTGCGTTGCCGCAAATGCCGGTCGGCGCGAAATGGCGACTGGTGATTCCGTCGTCCCTGGCCTATGGCGCTGAAGGGGCCGGGGATGTGATCCCGCCGTACACGCCATTGGTGTTTGAGATCGAGTTGCTGGGCGCGACGACCTGACGTTTACCCAATAAAAAAACGGTGCGCAATGCGCACCGTTTTTTCATGACCGCGAGCCCTCAGGCCTGGACGGTATCTTCTTCCTTGTGAGCGTTGTGCAGCACTTCGATCAGGCAGTCTTCCAATTCGAAACGCTCGTGCAGCAAGCCGCCCAGCTCCTTGAATTTTTCCGCTACACACTTGCCCTCATCGCACAGGTCGTTGAACGCCAGCAGCTTCTCGGTGATGACATCGATGCGCGGGTAAATCGTCTCGGCCAGTTCCAGGCCGCGCTTGTCGTTGAAGGCCTTGGCCTCGCCCGTCAGTTGTTCATAGATCTCGAAATGACCGGCAGACACATAGTCGACCAGCACACCGCAGAACTCTTGCAAGGGTTTGCGGCTTTCGCCCAGGGCTTCAGGCTTGTCGCCAAGATCATCGTAGGCCCGAATCAGTTCGCGACGCTCTTGCAGCCAGCGATCGATCAACAGATGCACCCCACCCCAGCGTTCCTGAGCATTCTGACAACTTTCGAGCATGGTGATTTCTTCCCTTGTGAGTCATGCCCCTCGCAGCCTGTGCACGCCTGATGAACCAGGGACAAGCCAGACACAACATGATCGAGCGGCACAATTCCAATAACACGTGCGGGCCAGATTATGCCCGCACGACAACGGCTTCAAGGTACGCAGGAGATAAAGTTCATACAAGTGTTTAATCCACGGCCCGGACCAACTGCGACGTCTCGCCGCTGAGCGGTTGTACCAGAGCACTCCAGGCAAGGCGCAGCAGCAGATAGGTCATCACGCTGGACACCGCAAGAAAAAACAACAGGCTCCACTCGGGGATGCTCAGGTCGAACAACGTCCAAGTGATATTCGCGCAGTCAACGGTGCCATCGAGGACACGCTGCAACGCACACCACCACGAATCCATCAGCTTGGGCTGGGCAACACAATCAGCAAACGGCTCGAACGAATGGCTTTGCATCAAGACCTGACGCCAGGCCAGGGTCATTCCCCCCGTCGCAAAAACCAACCCTGCCGTACCGTAGAAGAGCGTGCCTCTTTGACCTGGACCCTGTACGCAGGCCACGAGACTGTTCACCAGGAACAGCATCAGGCACAACCGCTGCAAGACACACAGGCTGCAAGGCGTCAGGCCGACCGAATACTCCAGATACGTGCTGATGCCCAAAGCCAGGGCGGCGGCGATGGAAGCCATGAGAAACAAGAAACGTGAGCTGGCCAAAGACATGGCGATTCCGTAACAGAAGAGACAAGCTGTTACGGTAGAGGAAAGCCCTCGGGCCTTTCAAGGCAGCCCCGCGCAGACACTTCACCAGGAGTGTAGGGAATTCCCAACAGGCCGAGGAGGATACGGCGCGATGAGCTGTAGGACTTTACTGATGGTATGACCAAAGCCCCAAAACCGTATTCGCAACAGCGCATTTAAGGTTCACCAACCCGTGGCGAGGGAGCTTGCTCACTCGTCACGGGTTCTGGGTTGCCTGGGGTGACGTCATCGCGAGCAAGCTCGCTCCCACAGGGGGTTGGCGGTTACCAGGGATCGATGTGGGAGCGAGCTTGCTCGCGATGGCGATCTTCAATTCACCACAGGCCTCTCAGCCGAGTGGGAGCAAGCTCCCTCGCCACATGACTCATGCCACGTTCAAGAATAAGTCACGCCCCTCTCAAGTCGACAACACCTAAGCCGGAACCGGCAGCGGCGCGGCCAGCAGGCGCTCATCCAGCAACCCCAACCCCTCTTGGAACAATTGGTTGCTGCGCTCGGCATCCCCCAGTTGCGCCAGCAGGCGCGCCAGTTCGGCGCAGGCTTCGGGATTGCGCTGGGCCCGCAAACTGCTTTCCAGGTAATCCCGCGCCTTGCCCCACAAGCTGTTCTGCAAGCATAGGCGCCCCAGGGTCAGCAACAGACTTGGATCGGCCGGGTGATCCTTGAGCCAGCCCTCGGCCGTTTGCAGTTGGCGGATCGGATCGTTGCCACGAACCAGCCCATATAGACGCGCCAGGTGGCTGTCGTAATGACGCTTGAGCGCGCCGCGCAGCACCTCTTCGGCTTCGACCTGAGCGCCCAACTGACGCAGTTGCTCGGCATAGGCCAACACCAACGCCGGTTCCTGGCGCTGTGCGGAGGTCAGCTGTTGCCAGGCACGATTGAGCGACTGCAAACCGACACTGCCGTCCTCTTCACGGTGGGCCGCCAGGGTGAGGTTTTCGCCCCAGGCACGCCGTTCCAGTTCAGCCAGTTCAGCCGGCGGCAGGACTTTATCCTTGCGCAACTCCGGCAACAGCCGGATCACCGCCGACCAGTCGCCGCGCTGCTGATGCAGTCGCTGCAATTGGCGCAGGGCCTGGACGTTATGGGGATGACGCTCATGCATGGCCTGCAGCGTGCTCAATGCCCCGTCCGTGTCGCCCCGGTCCGTCTGCAGTTGCGCGTGCGTCAGGGCAATGGCCAGCTCCGCCTGGGGCTGACGCTCCAGGGCGCGCTCCAGCAAACTGTCGCTCTGTTCGTAAAGACCTTGTTCGTTAGCCGCGCGGGCGGCCCCCAGGTAATACAGCAGCGGTTGGCGCTCCGCTTCGGCGGCACGGTGCAGGTGGCGCTGGGCACTGGCCCAGCGACCTTCGGCCAGGTCCAACTGGCCGTGTTCGATCGCCACTTGCACCCGACGGCTGCGGTTGCGCCGCGACCACGGGTTGACCACGCCACTGGACGTGGTCACCAGCCCGATCAGGAATCTCAGGCCTCGCCACACCAGCCAGAGCACCGCCACCAGCGCCAGGGTGACCCACAGTCCGGCTTCATAACGGAAGTTCTTGTACGCCACCAGCACGTAACCCGAATGCTCGGCAATCGCCACGCCCAGCAAGCCGGCGGCGGCGATGACCATGAACAGAATCACGTAGAGACGTTTCATGGCGTGGCCTCCTGCGCGCCAGGCGCGGGCAGCGGCTTGACCGATTCCTCGGCATTGAGGTTGCGGCGCTCAAGGTAGGCCTGGACGCTGCTCAGCGTGCCGGTCAGGTCCGGGGTGACCACCGTCACCGGTTGCTTGGACAGCTCACCCACGCGCTCGAGCATGATTTTGCTTTGCGGGTTGTCCTGATTGAAATTGCTCTTCAACACATCCCGCGCCTCGGTCAGCGCCTGGGTGTAGACCGGCGCCTGGCCGTTGAGGGCGGCCCATTGCGCCTGCTCCAGCGCCAGGCTCAGGGCCAGGCGCACTTGCACGAGGCTCTGCCCGGCCAGCAGCGGACGAACGTTCTCGTCCGCGTTGAAATCGATGCGGATATAGCGCGAGATCTGATCCCACCACTGCGCCCACCGACTGGCTCCATCGCCATCGGCGGTCAGGCCCAGCAGCGATTCGCCGCGATCCTTGTACTCCGGTGCCAGTTCGGTCAGTTGCAGCACCTGGTCACGCAAGGCACCCAATTGCAGGAACAGCCCGGTGCGATCCGGTTGTTCGGTGCTGCGCAGCGCAGCGAGGGTCTTGGCCAATTGCTCGCGGGCGGCGAACGAACCAGGGTCGTTCTGCTCCCGCAGGATTTCGTCAGCGCCCTGGACCAGCGCCTGGGCACTGTTGATGTCTTGCAGCGCGGAAAGACGCAGGCTGGCCAGGCGCAACAGGTGCTCGGCCTCTGCCAGGCGCCAGTCCTTGCGACTGGCACCGAGCACGGTTTCCAGGCGCTGATTCAAGTGTTGCTGGTCACTCTGCAACTGGGCCACCAGGCGCCGCCGCTCCTCCAGCTCTTCAGCCGGGGGCAATTGCGCCAGGCGCTCGCTCAGGCGTTGCTCGTTGAGCTTGAGGGCCTGGGACTGGTCGTTCAGCGCCTGGACCTGGGCGGACTGCTGCTGGTTATTGGTTTGCAGGTGACGCACCTGCCACACGCCCCAGCCGCCAACGGCTACGCCGGCAGCGCCGAGCAACAGTGCAACAACGGCCAGCCCGTTGCCACGACGCGGCGCTACGGGAGGCGGGGTTTCAACCGGCGCATCGATCGCTGGCTGGTCCAGATCTTCTTTTGGCAAGGCTGTTTCGCTCACGTATCCATCCTTTGCATTAGAAAACGGCACGGAGTGTTCCCGTAACGCCGCCAGCAAAGCCGCGGCATGGGCGCCACGGCAATCCACAACTGTTCGGGCCCCGGCGGCACGCGCCATCTCGGCCACCCTTGGGCTTGGCACAAACAACGGTAACCGCGCCAGGGCCGGCCACGCATCGCCGGCCAGCCGCTGCAAATGCTCGAAGCCCTGCCCACTGCTGACCACCAGGGCGTTCAAGCGTTCCGCTTCGACTATTGCCGGCAATGCCCCTTCGCCATGACTGGGCAAGTGGCGTCGGTACAATTCCAGGTAATCGACACTAGCACCTTGCTCGCGCAAACGCTCTGCCAGCAAGCCGCGGCCGCCTTCGCCCCGCACGATCAAAACCTTGGGGTCGGGCCGCGATACAGCCTGGCGCAAGACCAAGTGTTCCAGCAAGGCTTCGCTGTCATCGCCGTGATCGGGATAAAACACCGTGAGGCCGGCATCGGCGAGGATCTGTCCGGTGGCCGCGCCCACGCTGAACCAGGGTTGGTCCGGAGGCTGGGGCCAGTATTGGCGCAGCAGCTCGATGCACAGGCGTGCGGCCGGTTTGCTGACCACGATCACCGCAGCGTATTGGTCCAGCGCCTGGAATAACGCGCGCCCGGCATCGGACAGCGGGACCGGTTCGATCTCCAGCAACGGCAAGCTGCTGCTGTAGACCCCCGCTTCGGCCAGAACCGCCGCCAGCGCCGACGACTCGTCCGCCGGCCGGGTGAGCAACAGCCGCCAACCCGTCCCGCGTGGCCGGCCTCGCCGTAGACCGCCTTGAGGATGTCGGCGGCACCCTGGCTCAGCAGGTCTTCAGCCACGCGCACACCTAGCGCCTCGGCATCGTGGCGCGGCGCCCGTGCCTGGGCGCTAAGCAGTCGGCCGCCGTTGGGATCCCCCACCAGACCGCGCAACCAGACCTGCTCACCCTCCAGCACGGCGTAACAGGCGATCGGCACCTGGCAACCGCCATTGAGATGTTTGTTCAGGGCGCGCTCGGCGAACACCCGCGTGGCGGTGTCTGCATGATGCAGCGGCGCCAGCAGGGCATGGATGTCGCTGTCGGCGCTGCGGCACTCGATACCCACCGCCCCTTGGCCACCGGCCGGCAGGCTGTCATCGCCGCTGATGGCCGAGGTGATGCGGTCTTCGAAGCCCAGGCGGATCAAGCCGGCGGCGGCGAGGATGATGGCGTCGTATTCGCCGGCATCGAGCTTGGCCAGGCGTGTGTTGACGTTGCCACGCAGGAAGCGGATTTGCAGGTCCGGGCGCCGCGTCAGCAATTGTGCCTGGCGACGCAGGCTGGACGTGCCGACCACGCTCCCGGCAGGCAGCGCCTCAAGGCTGGAAAACGTGTTGGAGACGAACGCATCGCGGGGGTCTTCTCGCTCGCAGATGCAAAACAGGCCCAGGCCTTCGGGGAAGTCCATGGGCACGTCTTTCATCGAGTGCACGGCGATGTCGGCTTCGTTGTCCAGCAACGCGGTTTCCAGCTCCTTGACGAACAGGCCCTTGCCGCCGATCTTCGACAGCGGCGAGTCCAGCAGCTTGTCACCGCGACTGACCATGGGCACCAGGGTCACGCTCAGCCCGGGATGGGCCGCTTCCAGGCGGGCTTTGACGTATTCGGCCTGCCAGAGGGCCAAGGCACTTTTACGGGTGGCGATGCGGATCTCGCGAGGGGACATGGATCAATCCGTACTTAAAAGATACGGCAGATAATAACAGCTCAGCCAAAACCGCTTTGATTTGAATCACGACCCCAAGGCCTCCCTGGCCGCCAGATCCTCGAAATGAAACGCGTTGGACGCCTTGGACCGCCCGGTCAAAGCTGCTGCATCATCTTGCGCACGCCGGCCACGTGCCGCCGGCTGACAATCAGCGCGTCGCCATTGAGGCCTTTGAGGAACAGTTGGAAATGCCCAAGGGGGGTGCGCTGCAAACGTTCGATGCGCTCGCGGGCCACGAGGGCGTTGCGATGGATGCGCACGAAGCGTTCGCCGAACTCGTCTTCAAGGGCCTTGAGGGGTTCGTCCAGCAACACCTCGCCACTCTCATGACGCAAGGTCACGTACTTATGGTCGGCAATGAAATAGACCACCTGGTTCAAGGGGATCAACTCGATGCCTTTGCGGGTGCGCGCACTGATGTGGCTGCGTGGGCCACTGCCGCTTTCGGCGGCCGGACGGGTCAGCGCCGCCAGTTGCACGCGGTTGGGCCGCTCGGCCTTGCGCAAGGCTTCGAGCAAAGCCTCGGACGCCACGGGCTTGACCAGATAGCCCACGGCACCGGCCTGCAACACCTCGGGTGGGAAGTCGTCCCGGGTGGTACAGAACACCACGGCGGGCGGCGATTCTCGTTCGCACAACTTCGCCGCCACCTGCAGGCCGTCCAGGCCAGGCATGCGAATGTCGAGCAGCACGATATCCGGCTTGTGGCTGTCGATAAGGGCCAATGCCTCGTCGCCATTGGTGGCGCTCGGCTCCAGGACACTGTAACCCTCGAGCTCGCCAACCATTCGGCTCAGGCGCTCGCGGGCCAGTGGTTCGTCATCAACGATCAGGACATTCATATTGCGCTGGATTCCTGCGTGAGTCTCGCACAAGGATAGCGTAGACAGGGGAAGTGACATCCGTCACCGCGATCCACGCTAAGACTCGTTCGAGGGCCAAAAAGTGCCGCGAGGCGGTTGCCTATCTTTACCAGCGCTTGCCGACCGATGCCCGAGGCCCGTTGTCGCACGGCGTCGCCGTAGGGATTGTTAACTGTCGATCTGACCAATATGAGCTCCCCCTTCTTCTATTTTTCCGGTGCGCCATGGATGGAAAAAGCAAAAGTCCTACCGTCCACTGTAGACGGTTGCCACGACGATATTGCTCAATCGAAAAATATCGTTGTGCGAAAACCTTCTTGGATCCCAAGGCCCGATCGGAAAAACCTGCCGACCAGTGCCAGCGCCAGTCCCGGCAACCCTGCTATCATCCGCCGCAGCCTATAACCGCTACTTTCTCCACAGCCGATCACGAGCGAATTCATGAGCACTGACAAGACCAATCAGTCCTGGGGCGGCCGCTTCAGTGAACCCGTCGACGCCTTCGTCGCCCGCTTCACCGCCTCCGTCAATTTTGACCAGCGCC
This sequence comes from Pseudomonas sp. CG7, assembly GCF_023701885.1. NCBI lineage: Bacteria > Pseudomonadati > Pseudomonadota > Gammaproteobacteria > Pseudomonadales > Pseudomonadaceae > Pseudomonas > Pseudomonas sp. CG7. The sequence goes on from NZ_JABAEE010000062.1 coordinate 13,305, forward strand.
TGTATCGCCACGACATCATGGGTTCGATCGCCCACGCCACCATGCTGGCCAAGGTCGGCGTGCTCACCGATGCCGAGCGCGACTGCATCATCGACGGCCTGAAGACCATCGAAACTGAAATCGAGGCCGGCCAGTTCGACTGGCGCGTCGACCTTGAAGACGTGCACATGAACATCGAAGCACGCCTGACCGACCGCATCGGCGTGACCGGCAAGAAACTGCACACCGGCCGCAGCCGCAACGACCAGGTCGCCACTGACATCCGCTTGTGGCTGCGGGATGAAATCGACCTGATCCTGGGCGAAATCACGCGCCTGCAAAAAGGCCTGCTGGAGCAAGCCGAGCGCGAGGCCGAGAGCATCATGCCGGGCTTCACGCACCTGCAGACCGCCCAACCTGTAACGTTTGGGCATCACCTGCTGGCCTGGTTCGAAATGCTCAGCCGCGACTACGTGCGCCTGGGGGACTGCCGCAAGCGCACCAACCGCATGCCCCTGGGCAGCGCCGCGCTGGCCGGCACCACGTACCCGATCGATCGTGAATACACCGCGCAGTTGCTGGGCTTCGACGCCGTCGGCGGCAACTCGCTGGATAATGTCTCGGACCGCGATTTCGCCATCGAATTCTGCGCCGCCGCGAGCATCGCGATGATGCACCTGTCGCGTTTCTCCGAAGAGCTGGTGCTGTGGACCAGCGCGCAGTTCCAATTCATCGATTTGCCCGACCGCTTCTGCACCGGCAGCTCGATCATGCCGCAAAAGAAAAACCCCGACGTGCCGGAACTGGTGCGCGGCAAGAGTGGCCGGGTGTTCGGCGCACTGATGGGCCTGCTGACCCTGATGAAAGGCCAGCCGCTGGCCTACAACAAGGACACCCAGGAAGACAAGGAACCGCTGTTCGACGCCGCCGACACCTTGCGCGATTCGCTGCGGGCGTTCGCCGACATGATCCCGGCCATCAAGCCCAAGCATGAGGTGATGCGCGAAGCGGCCCTGCGCGGCTTCTCCACTGCCACCGACCTGGCCGATTACCTGGTACGCCGCGGCCTGCCGTTCCGCGATTGCCATGAGATTGTCGGCCATGCCGTGAAATACGGTGTAGACAGTGGCAAGGACCTGGCGGAAATGAGCCTGGATGAACTGCGCCAGTTCAGCGACCAGATCGAGCAGGACGTGTTTGCCGTGCTGACCCTCGAAGGCTCGGTCAATGCCCGCGACCACATCGGCGGTACCGCGCCGGCGCAGGTCAAGGCAGCCGTGGTGCGTGGCCAGGCTCTGCTCGCCAGCCGCTAAAAGCCCAAAGCATCGCGAGCAAGCTCGCTCCCACAATGGATCTTCGGTGAACACATATAATGTGTGGCCATGAAGATCACATGTGGGAGCGAGCTTGCTCGCGATGACTCACTTCAAAACAGCAAAAAGCTCACTTCTTGGCGGCAATCCTCGCCAAAAACGCCGGCATTTCTGCCTCCCTGTCCGCCGCGATCCGCTGCACGTTCGGGTTCTCCCCCAACCGTTCCATCAGCGCCTTGGCCGCCGGCATGTCCGCCAGCAGATCCATATCGAAGACCTTCTTGCCCACCTGCAGAGCCAGCGAAAGGCTGTAGTAGAAATACAGATCGGCAATGCTCAGGCTGTCGCCCGCCACGTAGGGCGAGAACTTGCCGTGTCGGCCGAGCGAGGCGAACCCCAGCAGCAATTCGGCCTTGGATTTTTCCTTGATGGCATCGGCCACCTGCATACCGAAGAACGCCTCGCCATAGCAGGCTCGTCCGGGCAGCTCGATGTACAACTCGATTTCCCGGCACAAGGCCAACACCTGGGCGCGCTCGAACGGGTCGGCTGGCAGCAAGGCTTTACCCGGCTGGGTCTGCTCGAGGTATTCGAGGATGACGCTGGTCTCGTTGATAAACCCGTGCTCGGTCTTCAATACCGGCACCTTGCCACGTGGGCTGATGGCCAAGGCTTCCGGGGTCTGGGCGCCGAAGAACTGGACCTCTTCGAAGGGCAGGCCCTTCTCCAGCAGCGCCAGCTTGACCATGTTGTAATAATTACTGACAGAGAAACCATAAAGCTTGAGCATTACAAAGCCTCCAGGCCGTGCGGGGTTGGCAGCCTTGCGTTATAGACCGTCGAGGCGTTTCCTGCCAGGCGCATCACGACGCTGAATGCAGGTAAACTGGCGGCCTTTCCTACAGGAGCCTGCCATGAGCGAGCCAACCGATATCGACAACGACGAAGAAGCGTTCGTCGAGAACACGCTGATCGAGGCGATTGAAAACCAGATCGAGAGTGACAATCCACCAGCGGCCAAGGCTGTTTTCAATAAATTGACCCTGGTGGGTTATGAGCGCGAAGAAATCCTCAACCTGATGGCCCATGTGCTCGCGGTGGAAATCGACGCGATCCTGGAAGAGGACCGTCCGTTCAATACCGAGTGGTACGAAGCCGCCTTGCGTGCCCTCCCCGAGTTGCCGCCGGAAAAAAACTGAACCGCTCTTGTGAAAACTGGACCGCTCTTGTGGCGAGGGAGCTTGCTCCCGCTCGGCTGCGCCCTGTAGGAGCTGTCGAGAGTAACGAGGCTGCGATCTTCCCCCTGACACTTGAATCCCAAGCGAAAGATCAAAAGATCGCAGCCTTCGGCAGCTCCTACAGGCCACAAAAGAATCGCTTTAAACAAAAAAAGCATGACACTGACACTGGACAGCTCGGCCGAGTGCGCTCACCTTAGTGACGCTGTCGACCAAATTCCTAGAAAGTCTGGAGTCCTTATGTCGCTTACCCCTGAGTTGGTTGCCGAACTGGAAATCCTCGCACTCTTCAACCTGGACAGGTCCCAGGAAGGCCTGAAAATTCATCAGACCGCTGCCCCTAAAGCGATTGCCGCTGCCCAACGCCTGTTCGAAAAAGAGCTGATCGATCAACCCGATGGTGGCTACCTGACCAGCCTTGGGCGTGATGCCGCGCAGAATGTACAAACCGTCCTGACAATTCTCAGCGTTCAAGAAACCGCCTGATCCCCCCTGTCGCCCACGGAAATCTCCTCTACGGGATTTCCGCCGGCGCACTGGCGCCCTGCGTAAAAAACCAACCTCAAAATCCTGTTTTCAGCTTAAGTATTCCCAAGACCGGGCGCTAACCTGCCATCACCCCACGTTCGACGCCGCGAGCCGGTTTGAGCCGACATGACCCGCAACCCCGAAATACGCCCCGATCTGGACGAAGGAATCGACCGCAAGGTGCTGAGCCAATTGCGCGCACGTTTTCTCAAGCTCAACACCGTGCGGATGGAGCGCGCCCTCGAAGGCCTGTCGCCGCGCCAGCAAGGCGTGCTGACGTTGTTGCCGCTGTTCTTCCACGTCAACCACCCGCTGCTGCCCGGCTACGTCTCCGGCAGCACGCCTGCCGGACTGTCGAATTACGAGCCTGACGCCGACGTCCTTGCCGAAGCCCAGCGGCTGACCCGTTCGTTTTCCTACAAGCCTCGGCACGGCGGCAACCCGCCTCGCCCGATCCTGGGCCTGTTCCTGATGGGCAGCCTCGGCACCCTGGCCCAGGCCGATCAGAGCGACATGGACGTGTGGGTCTGCCATGGGCCGGACCTGAGCGACGATGAACTGGCCGAGCTGCGCAAGAAATGCCAGTTGCTGGAGATATGGGCCGCGACCCAGGGCGCCGAAGCCCACTTTTTCCTGATCGACCCGGCGCGTTTTGTGCGGGGCGAGCGGGACAACCAGCTCAGTTCCGACGATTGCGGCACCACCCAGCATTACCTGTTGCTCGACGAGTTCTACCGCACCGCGATCTGGCTGGCCGGGCGCACGCCGATCTGGTGGCTGGTGCCGGTCTATGAAGAAGAGAACTACGAGCAATACACCCATACGCTAATGTCCAAGCGTTTCATTCGTGCGGATGAAACCCTGGACCTGGGACATCTGGCCTACATCCCGCCAGGCGAATTCGTCGGTGCCGGGCTCTGGCAACTGTTCAAGGGCATCGAATCGCCCTATAAGTCCGTGCTCAAGCTGCTGCTGACCGAAGTCTATGCCAGCGAACACCCGAACGTGCGCTGCCTGAGCCTGCGTTTCAAGCAGGCGGTGTTTGCCAATCGCCTGGACCTGGAAGAGCTGGACCCATACATGCTGGTTTACCGCCGCATCGAGGAATACCTCAATGCCCGTGGCGAACCCGAACGCCTGGAGCTGATCCGCCGCGCGCTGTACTTGAAGGTCAATCGCAAACTCACCGGCCAGGCGCGCAGCGGTGGCTGGCAACGGGTACTGCTTGAGCGACTGGCCCGGGAGTGGGGCTGGGACCAGCGTCAGTTGGCCTTGCTGGACAGCCGCAGCCAGTGGAAAGTCCGCCAGGTCAGCCACGAGCGGCGCGCCCTGGTCAACGAACTCACCCACAGCTACCGCTTCCTGACCCAGTTCGCCCGCACCGAGAAAACCGTCAGCCTGATCAACAAGCGCGATCTCAACGTGCTGGGCCGGCGGTTGTACGCCGCCTTCGAGCGCAAGGCCGACAAGGTCGAGTTCATCAACCCCGGCATCGCGCCGGACCTGGCCGAAGACACCTTGACCCTGGTCCAGTCGCCCAACAAGAAAGAACCCGGGCAGAACCAGTGGGGCCTGTACAACGGCAGCCTCAACGCCCTGGAGTGGGAGAACTTCGCGCCGATCAAGCGCTGCCGGGAGTTGCTGGAGCTGCTGACCTGGTGCCATCGCAACGGCGTGATCGACAGCAGCACCCGCCTGGCGCTGCACCCAGGTAGCAGCGACCTGAGCGAGTTCGAACTGTTCAACCTGCTGGGAAGCCTGCAGCAGTCCATCGCCCTGCCCCTGGTCACGGTGGACGAAGCGCAGTTGCTGCGGGCCAGCGTGCCCAGCGAAGTGTTGATCCTGGTGAACGTCGGCGTCGACCCGCTCAAGCACCACCGTGACTTGAACATTCTGATGACCACCGAGCGTACCGATTCCCTGAGCTATGCCGGGGTCCGGGAAAACCTGGTGCTGACCCTCGACCAAGTCACGCTCAATAGTTGGAATGAGGTGCTGGTCAACCGTTTCGACGGCGAACACGCCCTGCTCGATTGCCTGCGCGACTACCTCAATGACCTGCCCGTCACCCAGCGCCAGCCGCGCTTGCAGGTGCGCTGCTTCTGCCACAACCGCGCCCAGTTCATTGCGCGGCGCGTCGAGGACGTCATCGAAACAGCCCAGACCCTATTATTGAGCAGGCTCAATTACCGTTATCTGCTTCAGGTCCAGCAGCACTATCACGTGCTGGAATTGGTGCCCGGCCAGGTCAATCACGTAGCCCTGGGCAGCTTGTCGGCGCTGATGGATTACCTGGGCGAAGAACTGACGGCCTACAGCCCCTTGCACCTGGACCCGATGGCGCTGGAAGACCATGACCTGGCGCTGATCCTGCCCATGGGGCAGCCCGAGTGCATCCAGGTGTTCTACCGGACCAACGAGGACGAGGCCGACCTGTACGTGCTCGATGAATTCAACGCGCTGTGGCAACAACACGTGCCGTATCACGACGAACAAAGCCTGCTGGTGCCGCTGCAGCGCTTTGTGCAATCGGTGCTGTACCGCCGCGACGCCTTGCTGCCGCTGGATGCCGCCCAGCCGCTAAGCCTGGAAACCCTGTACTACCAATTGCTGCCTTCGGGTGGCCGGGCACGACGGATCGAAGCGCGGCAAGCCCCGCAGATGCCGGTCAACAAACCGTTCTATGACGTGCAGGCGATCATCGGCAAAGCGGCGCACGGGCAGGTGCACGTCACCTTGTACTGCGATCAACAGGAGTTTTCCGAACTGGAGCATGGCGACCAGCTGTTCCGCGTGGTCGCCAGGGAGATCGTCGAACAGCGCCGCGAAGCCCAGCGCTATCGCTGCTACATCACCGACCTGGACCTCTCGGGACTGGTGGGCGACGGTGCCTGCTCAACAAACTTGTACCTGCGCTACAAGGCCGACCTGGAACGCGCCCTGAACGAGGCGCTGGCCCTGGCCTGATGCGCCCGGGCACTCAGAGCTGAAAATCACCGCCGGCTTCGGGCTGGTATTCGACGTCCAGCAAGGTCAGCTTCAGCGTCTTGCCGCCCGGGGCCGGCCAGTCGATGTGCTGGCCGACCTTCAGGCCCAGCAAGGCACTGCCCACCGGCGCCAGGATCGAGATCCGGCCTTCGTCGGCCTTGGCGTCCTGTGGATAAACCAAGGTCAGGTGATAGTCCTTGCCGCTGCTTTCTTCGCGGCAGTGCACGCGCGAGTTCATGGTCACGACATCGGCAGGCACTTCTTCGTGGCCCACCACGTTCTCGGCGCGATCCAGCTCGGTTTGCAGCGCAATCACGCCCGGCAGCGTTTCATCAAGACTGTCGATCAGGCGTTCCAGACGCTGTACGTCCAGGCGGGTAAGGGTGATGGAAGGTGCGGTCATGATCCAGGCAGACTCCTTTCTTCTGCACAAAAAAAGCAAAACCCCGCCACAAAAAGGCGGGGTTTTCACGGGCCTCGATAAGTTGAGGCGTAGCCGGACACTACCACAGCTCAATAAATAAACAACCCGGGCAGGATTTGCCTTGCCCAAGGACACCACCTCGCCACAGGTTCTGGGTTGCCTGGGCAAGAGTCATCGCGAGCAAGCTCGCTCCCACAGAGGGGCGGTGTTGTCGTAGATATCGCGGCCACACAACTCAATGTGGGAGCGAGCTTGCTCGCGATGGCAATCTTCAATTCACCCAAGCACAACGAACCCAGCCACCCGGTGAGTGGTTACGTCAGGGATCGGCGCTTGAGCGCCTCGGCACAAATAACCCGCCGGCGCTCGTCATCGGCTGAGCGCCATTCGCGGATATCTTCCACATGGCGCAAACATCCGAGGCAGACCTTGCGTTCATCCAACTTGCACACGCCGGTACATGGCGACGGTACGGCGGGGCTGACGTTGCTGTAGAGCGGCTTGGGTGGCCGTGGCGGGGCGGTCTGGCTCACGCCGTCACAGGCCTTCGAAATCGAGTTCCACGCCAGCCTGCTGCTTGACGATGCGCTCGAGCATCTCGCCCAGTTGCTCTTCGCTCTTGTCGCACATCCAGCGTTCGCTTTCTTCGTCATAGTCGAAATGAAAGCCGCCGGAGACCGCTGCCAGCCACAACTGCCGCAACGGCTCCTGGCGACTGAAGATCAGTTGGCTGCCGTTTTCGAACTTGACGGTGAGGACACCGGCGGAGATTTCCAGGTCGATGTCCAGGTCACTGTCATCGAACACATCCTCCAGCGTTTGCTGGGTCGCATCGACCAGGTCGTGGAAACGGGCTTCAGTCAAACTCATTGCGGCAACCTCGAAAATGTCTGCTCATGCTCAAGCGCCGCAAGATACGGACGCTTCCCGGCGATTGCAAAGGATATACCGACTGACGACACCAGTGCCGCCGGACGGGCGCCCCGTTGCATAGGCAAGCTGACGGGTGGCCGGTATACTCCGGCGCAATTAACGCATTTTCAAGGATTTCGCCATGAAGCGCCTGATCTCTTCCCTTGCTGCGCTCGTCGCGGTTGCCTGCCTCGTGACAGCTTGTGGTCAAAAGGGTCCGCTGTACCTGCCTGATGACAGCAAGTCTCCCGAAGAACAAGCAGAACAGGCCAAGTCGTCGCAATCCAAGTCACACTCGCACGACACCCACACCACTTACTAAGGGAACGCCATGGACGCTTTTAACTACCGTGGCGGGGAGCTGTTCGCGGAAGGGGTTGCCCTGTCCGCGATCGCCGAACGTTTCGGCACGCCGACCTACGTCTATTCCCGTGCCCACATCGAAGCGCAATATCGGACGTTTGCCGACGCCCTCGACGGCATGCCGCACCTGGTGTGTTTCGCCGTCAAGGCCAACTCCAACCTGGGCGTGCTCAATGTCCTGGCGCGCCTGGGCGCCGGTTTCGACATCGTCTCCGGTGGCGAGCTCGAGCGTGTGCTGGCCGCGGGCGGCAGCGCCGACAAGATCGTGTTCTCCGGCGTCGGCAAGACCCGCGAAGACATGCGCCGCGCCCTGGAAGTCGGCGTGCATTGCTTCAACATTGAGTCCACCGATGAGCTCGAGCGCCTGCAAGTCGTCGCCGCCGAGCTGGGCGTGCGCGCGCCGGTTTCCCTGCGCGTGAACCCGGACGTCGACGCGGGCACTCACCCGTATATTTCCACCGGCCTGAAGGAAAACAAGTTCGGCATCGCCATCGCCGACGCCGAGGACGTGTACGTGCGCGCCGCCCAACTGCCGAACCTGGAAGTGCTGGGCGTCGATTGCCACATCGGCTCGCAGTTGACCACCCTCGAACCCTTCATCGATGCCCTCGACCGCCTGCTGGCGCTGGTCGACCGCCTCGGCGACTGCGGCATCTACCTGCGTCACATCGACCTGGGTGGCGGTGTCGGCGTGCGCTATCGCGACGAAGAGCCGCCGCTGGTGGCCGACTACATCAAGGCCGTGCGTGAACGCCTCGACGGACGCGACCTGGCGCTGATGTTCGAGCCCGGCCGCTACATCGTGGCCAACGCCGGCGTGCTGCTGACCCAGGTCGAATACCTCAAGCACACCGAGCACAAGGATTTCGCCATCGTCGATGCGGCCATGAACGACCTGATCCGCCCGGCGCTGTACCAGGCGTGGATGGACGTCACCGCCGTGCGCCCTCGCGACACCGCGGCCCGCCCCTACGACATCGTCGGGCCGATCTGCGAAACCGGTGATTTCCTGGCAAAAGGTCGGGAGCTGGCGCTGGAAGAAGGCGACTTGCTGGCCGTGCATTCGGCCGGTGCCTACGGGTTTGTCATGAGTTCCAACTACAACACCCGCGGCCGCTGCGCCGAGGTGCTGGTAGACGGTGATCAGGCATTCGAAGTGCGTCGCCGCGAGACGGTAGCCGAGTTGTTTGCCGGCGAAAGCCTGCTGCCGGAGTAAAACCATGCTGCTGCGTTTTACCAAGATGCACGGCCTGGGCAATGACTTCATGGTCCTCGACCTGGTCAGCCAGCACGCGCACATCCAGCCCAAGCATGCCAAGCAATGGGGCGACCGCCACAACGGCATCGGGTTCGACCAGTTGCTGATCGTCGAGGCGCCGAACAACCCGGACGTGGATTTCCGCTATCGGATCTTCAACGCCGACGGTTCGGAAGTGGAGCAATGCGGCAACGGCGCGCGCTGCTTCGCCCGTTTCGTGCTGGACAAGCGCCTGACCGCCAAGCGGCAGATCCGCGTCGAGACCAAGAGCGGCATCATCGAGCTCGATGTGCGCAGCGACGGCCAGATCGGCGTCAATATGGGCGCTCCGCGCCTGGTGCCCGCGGCCATCCCGTTCCAGGCGCCGGCCCAGGCCTTGAGCTATCAGGTGGACGTCGATGGCACCCTGGTGGAACTGGCGGCAGTCTCCATGGGCAACCCCCATGCGGTGCTGCGCGTGGCCGATATCAACAGTGCCCCGGTGCATGAGCTGGGGCCGAAAATCGAGCATCATCCGCGCTTTCCGGCGCGGGTGAACGTCGGTTTCCTGCAAGTCATCGACCGCCACCGCGCACAATTGCGCGTCTGGGAACGCGGCGCCGGGGAAACCCAGGCCTGCGGGACCGGCGCCTGTGCCGCTGCCGTCGCTGCGATCAGCCAGGGGTGGATGGATTCGCCATTGTTGATCGACCTGCCCGGCGGGCGCCTGTCCATCGAATGGGCAGGCCCTGGCCAACCGGTGATGATGACCGGCCCGGCAGTGCGTGTATACGAAGGACAAGTTCGTCTTTGAGTGAGCCAAACCCATGACCGATCAGCCACAGGTTCCAGCCCCACAGCCCGACGAATCCCCCAGTCTTCCAGAAACCGCGGCCGTGGCTGCTTACCTGGAGGCCCATCCGGACTTCTTCGTCGAGCATGAAGAACTGCTTGCGACGATGCGCATCCCCCACCGGCGCGGCGATACCGTGTCGCTGGTGGAACACCAGATGAAAATCCTGCGCGAGCGCAACATCGAAATGCGCCATCGGCTTTCGCACCTGATGGACGTGGCCCGGGACAACGACCGGCTCTTCGACAAGACCCGTCGGCTGATCCTGGCCCTGATGGACGCCAGCACCCTCGAAGACCTGGTCATGAGCGTCGAAGACAGCCTGCGCCAGGATTTCCAGGTGCCCTTCGTCAGCCTGATCCTGTTCGGCGACAACGCCATGCCGGTGGGCCGCTGGGTGACCCACGCCGAAGCGCAGACGGCCATTGGCGGCCTGCTCACGGAAGACAAAAGCGTCAGCGGCAGCCTGCGCGAGCATGAGCTGGATTTCCTGTTTGGCGAAGAACAACGCAAGCAGATCGGCTCCACTGCCGTCGTCGCCATCGCCCACCAGGGCGTGCACGGCGTGCTGGCCATCGCCAGCCGCGATCCGCAGCACTACAAGAGTTCGGTGGGCACGCTGTTCCTGAGCTACATCGCCGAAGTTACCGGCCGGGTGCTGCCAAGGGTCGCCGGCTCGCTGCGCCCGGTACGCTGATGATGGAACGGCAACTGGACGCCTACTGCGAACACCTGCGCAGTGAGCGCCAGGTGTCGCCCCACACGTTATCGGCCTATCGCCGCGACCTGGAAAAAGTGCTGGGCTGGTGCCAGAAGCAGAATATCGGCAGTTGGTCGGCCCTGGACATCCAGCGCTTGCGCAGCCTGATCGCCCGCTTGCATCAACAAGGCCAATCCTCCCGCAGCCTGGCGCGCCTGTTATCGGCGGTGCGTGGCCTGTACCACTACCTCAATCGCGAAGGCCTGTGCGATCACGATCCGGCCACTGGCCTGGCGCCGCCCAAGGGCGAACGTCGACTGCCGAAGACACTCGACACCGACCGCGCCCTGCAATTGCTTGAAGGCGCCGTCGAGGATGATTTCCTGGCCCGACGCGACCAGGCGATTCTCGAGCTGTTCTATTCTTCCGGCCTGCGGCTTTCAGAGCTGACGGGGCTCAACCTGGATCAGCTGGACCTGGCCGACGGCATGGTCCAGGTGCTCGGCAAGGGCAGCAAGACGCGCCTGCTGCCCGTCGGCCGCAAGGCCCGGGAAGCCCTGGAGCAGTGGCTGCCCCTGCGAGCACTGGCCAACCCTGCCGACGATGCGGTATTCGTCAGCCAACGCGGTCGGCGCCTCGGCCCGCGGGCGATCCAGTTGCGGGTCAAGGCCGCCGGCGAACGCGAGCTGGGGCAGAACCTGCACCCGCACATGCTCAGGCATTCCTTCGCCAGCCACCTGTTGGAATCCTCCCAGGACCTGCGCGCTGTGCAAGAGCTGCTGGGTCACTCGGACATCAAGACCACACAGATCTATACCCATTTGGACTTCCAGCACCTGGCAACGGTCTATGACAGTGCCCACCCCAGGGCCAAACGCATCAAGGGCGACGAATCATGACCATCGAGCTCATCACTTTCGACCTGGACGACACCTTGTGGGACACCGCCCCGGTGATCGCCAGCGCCGAAGCCGTACTCCGCCAATGGCTGACCGACAACGCCCCGAACCTGGGCGGGCTGCCGGTGGAGCATCTTTTTTCGATTCGCGAGCAAGTGTTGCGCGAAGAACCCAACCTGAAGCATCGCATCAGTGCGTTGCGCCGGCGGGTGCTGTTCCGTGCCTTGCAGGAGGCCGGCTACGACCAGTGGCAAGCCTCTGAACTGGCGGACCAGGCCTTCGAGACGTTCCTGCATGCCCGCCATCAACTGGACATTTTTCCCGAGGTGCAGCCCACCCTGGAAATCCTGGCCAATCATTTCGCCCTCGGCGTGGTCACCAATGGCAACGCCGACGTACGCCGCCTGGGGCTGGCGGACTATTTCAAGTTCGCCCTGTGCGCCGAAGACATCGGCATCGCCAAGCCCGACGCCCGGCTGTTCCACGAAGCCTTGCAACGCGGCGGCGCCACGGCACGCACCGCCGTACACGTTGGCGATCACCCCGGCGACGACATCGCCGGCGCCCAACAGGCCGGCCTGCGCGCGGTGTGGTTCAACCCGGCGGGCAAGCCCTGGAGTGCCGATCACGCGCCAGACGCGCAAATCCGCAGCCTGACCGAACTGCCGGGGTTATTGGCAGGGTGGCATAGCCAGCCCTGAACCCCTGCTTCGCAGCTCCCCAAACCCCTATGTGGGAGCGAGCTTGCTCGCGAAGGCGGCGGCACACCCAACATCAATGCCAACAGACAAACCGCTATCGCGAGCAAGCTCGCTCCCACAGGGACCGCGCCAGGCCAGGGAATGGAATCGCCCCCATGAAAAAGCCCGCAGCGACGGCGGGCTTTTTCAGCAAGCAAGAAGCAGACACTCAGATAGGGCGGCTGCCGTACTTGTTGTCTGGCTTCTTGGGCGGATCAGCGACCACGTTGGCCTCCACTTCCTGCACTTTACCGCCCCTGGCCAGGAATTCCTCCATGGCCTTGGCGAGCGCATCACGCTCCTTGTTCTTGGCCTCTACGCTCGGCAATTCGTCGACCGATACCGCTGCCTTGGCCTTGCCTGTGGCGGTAGGAGCCGGAACGTCGGCGCCATCGTCTTCGGCAACGTCTTCCGCCGCCACTTCAAGGCCTTCTTCGGTCTCGTCTTCGTCGCCTACTTCGAGGTCGTCGTTTTCCAGATCATCGTCGCTCATGTTCTACCTCATGACTTGCGAAAAGCAGATTAGTTATAGCCCAGCTTCGCCATCTGTTCGAAGGCTGCCAGAAAAAATTCAACATCCGCCGGCAATCAGCGGTTATGCCTCTTCACCGTACAAGGTGGCGAGGACTTTACGAGCACCGCCGTGATCACGGTGCTCGCCCAGATAAACACCTTGCCAGGTTCCCAACGCCAGCCTTCCTGCCGTAACCGGCAGGCTGAGCTGGCAACCGAGCACGCTGGCCTTGAAGTGCGCCGGGAGGTCGTCCAGGCCTTCGTCGTTGTGCTCATAACCGGCGGCTCCTTGTGGGATCAGCCGATTGAAAAATCGTTCGAAGTCTCGACGTACCGCCGGATCGGCGTTCTCGTTGATGGTCAACGAGGCCGAGGTATGCTGCAGCCACAGATGCAACAGACCAACACGACACGCCTTGAGTTCAGGCAGGCCGGCCAGTAACTCGTCCGTCACCAGATGAAAGCCCCGGGGCCTTGCCCGCAGGGTTATCAGCGTCTGTTGCCACATACAGATCTCCGCACGTTCGGCGCGCATTCTAGCGCGCTCTGGGAAAAAACAAAGGCCCTAATATTCTTGCTTCGATGTAAGCCTTTGGCGGTATAAAAACCCATGTCGCATCCACAACAAAAGGCGTCGGAAAAACCGCCGCATCCTGTGAGCAATGACAAATTCCAGGCAAAAAAATGCCCGGCGAACCGGGCATTTTTTAGGGCGCGTATTTACAGGTTATAGCCACGCTCGTTGTGCTGGGCCAGGTCCAGGCCCACGGCTTCTTCTTCCTCGGTGACACGCAGACCCATGACGGCATCCAGCACCTTGAGGATGATGAAGGTGACGATCCCGGTGTAGACCACCGTGAAACCCACGCCTTTGAATTGAATCCACACTTGCGCGCCGATGTCGGTCACGGTGCCGAAGCCACCCAGTGCCGGAGCGGCGAACACACCGGTCAGGATCGCGCCGAGGATACCGCCGATGCCGTGTACGCCAAAGGCGTCCAGGGAATCGTCATAACCGAGCTTGCGCTTGAGGGTGGTAGCGCAGAAGAAGCACACCACGCCCGCCGCCAAGCCGATGACCAGGGCGCCCATCGGGCCCACGGTGCCGGCAGCCGGGGTAATTGCAACCAGACCGGCGACCACGCCCGAGGCAATGCCCAGCGCGCTTGGCTTGCCGTGGGTGATCCACTCGGCAAACATCCAGCCCAGCGCCGCCGCAGCGGTCGCGATCTGGGTCACCAGCATCGCCATGCCGGCGGTGCCGTTGGCGGCGACAGCGGAACCGGCGTTGAAGCCGAACCAACCGACCCACAGCATGGCCGCGCCCATCAGGGTATAACCCAGGTTGTGCGGCGCCATTGGGGTGGTCGGGAAGCCTTTGCGCTTGCCCAATACCAGGCACGCCACCAGACCTGCGATACCGGCGTTGATGTGCACCACGGTGCCGCCAGCGAAGTCCAGCACGCCCCAGTCCCACATCAGGCCGCCGTTGCCGGACCAGACCATGTGCGCAATCGGTGCATACACCAGGGTGAACCACACGCCCATGAAGATCAGCATGGCGGAGAACTTCATCCGCTCGGCAAATGCGCCGACGATCAGGGCCGGGGTGATGATGGCGAAGGTCATCTGGAAGGTAATGAACACCGCTTCAGGGAACAGCGCCGCCGGACCGGTGATGCTCGCCGGCGTGACGCCCGCCAGGAACGCCTTGCCCAGGCCACCGACGAAGGAGTTGAAATTGACGACGCCCTGCTCCATGCCGGTGGTGTCGAACGCGATGCTGTAGCCATAGATGACCCACAGGACGCTGATCAGACCGGTAATGGCAAAGCACTGCATCATCACGGAAAGAAGGTTTTTCGACCGGACCATACCACCGTAGAACAGTGCCAGGCCGGGAATGGTCATGAACAGTACAAGAATCGTGGCCGTGAGCATCCAGGCGGTGTCGCCGGAGTTCAGGACAGGGGCTGCCGCTTCTTCTGCCATGGCCAGGCCAGGCATTGCGAAGGACAACAGGGCTCCTAGCCCTGCGAATTTACGCAGAGTCATATTGTTTTCTCCTGGGGCGGTGGGTGTGGCGGCTTAGATGGCGTCGGTATCGGTGTCGCCGGTACGGATGCGGATAGCCTGTTCCAGATTGACCACAAAGATCTTCCCGTCACCGATCTTGCCGGTGTTGGCGGCCTTGGTGATTGCCTCGATCACCCGGTCAAGATCCTTGTCGTCAATGGCGACATCGATCTTCACCTTGGGCAGGAAATCGACCACGTATTCCGCGCCGCGATACAGCTCGGTGTGGCCCTTCTGCCGACCGAAGCCCTTGACCTCAGTAACGGTAATGCCCTGCACGCCGATCTCGGACAACGACTCGCGCACGTCGTCCAACTTGAACGGCTTGATGATGGCAGTGACTAGCTTCATGAAACTTTCTCCCGAATTGGTCGACTTGCCCGAGGAAAACAAACCCGACTCAAGTCTAAGCGCAGTGCCTGGCTTTGTAACGCGTCGTCGGCCCAAGTTGCCCGACAGGTGCCAGTTAACCGATCCTGACGAAACTCCCCGTTCCGCCTGCTGCACTGCATTCGTCACAGCGACTGCATCAGTGCATGGGTCATCAGCCTCTAAGCAGAAACCTTGCCATCTGCACCCAAACCCTCTGATTTCAATCTCTTGGCCACCTGCTTGACGTGCACTGCGTCATGAACCGCAACGTTACGCACAACAACAGTGCAGCAACGCCCGGCGCAATGCGCGAAAAGCGTGCATCCCTGGCTTGCGAATTGACTATAGACACTGCGTGGTACACTGCCCGCCATCGTTTCCAGGACACCTGCACATGCTTGCGCCCAAAGACCTCCTCGACGCCCTGAGCGGCCACGCCTCCCGCCTCTTGAGTGGTGACACGCCGCTGCCCAAAAGCGAAATCGAAAGCCAGTTCAAGGCCCTGCTGCAAAGCGGCTTCAGTAAGCTGGACCTGGTCAGCCGGGAAGAATTCGACAGCCAGATGGTCGTACTGGCCCGGACCCGGGCGCGGCTCGAAAGCCTGGAGGCCAAGGTCGCGGAGCTGGAAGCGCGACTGGCTCCGGCACAGGAATAAGCAGCCCCTGCAGGCCACTCAACCCCTCGCAACATGTTGAGACGGGGCCGGGCTCAGTGCCAGCGGCAGCTCCAGGATAAACAGCGCGCCCCTGCCCGGCCCGGCGCTCTGCACGGTCAGATCGCCGCCCATCTCGTGCGCAGCCAGGATGCAGCTGTGCAGGCCAAAACCATGGCCGTCGACACGCGTGGTGAAGCCGTGCTCGAACACCCGCGCCAGATTGTCCTGCGCGATCCCCTCGCCGTTGTCCTCGATCTCGACCCGCACGCGCCCCTCGTCAACGATCTTCAGGCGCAGGACGATCTGCGGCGGCCGGTTCGTACCCGCGTCCAGCGCCTGCTTGGCGTTGTTGATCAGATTGACCAGGATCTGCAGCACTCGGTGCTTATCCAGCGGCATTTGCGGGGTATCGCTGAATTCCTTGATCAGCGTGATGTGGTGGCGGGCCAGGGACACATCGCAAATGCGCACGACATCCTCGACCAACTCCCGCAGCGAGCCCGGCTCCAAGACACTGGCATTACCAGCGTAGGACTGCTGGGTGGCGACGATTTCCTTGATGTGGTCGATTCGACGGGTCAATTGGGCCAGCTCGGCGATCATGCCTTGCTGCTCGACGGCCAGCGCGTCGGCCAGCTTGTCGAGATAGTCGGGTAGCGCGCGCCCTTTCGGATCAGTGCTGATGAAGTCGCCGAGGTCATCGGGAGGGTCCTTCATCAACTGGGCGACCTTGGCCACCGCAGGCCCCTTGGAGGTGTGCACCTTATCGTAGAGGACCTGGGCTGACACATTGACACTGTTGAGCACATTGCCCACGTTGTGCAGCACATTGGTGGCGATCTCCGCCATGCCGGCCCGGCGCGCAGTGGTCACCAGTTCGGCCTGCGCCTCGCGCAACTCGTCGTTGACCTTGGCCAGTTGCTGTGGGCTGGGAATCTTCAGGGCCGCCGGCACCAACCGGACCAGCAGGATGGCGGTAATCACCGAGGCGATCGCAGTGATCACCTTGACCAGCGCCGACAGCCAGTAATAGGGCTGCCAGATGGTCAGGATCTCCAACACGTGGCTGGTCCCGCAGGCCAGGATAAACACGCCGAAAGCCGCCAGCATCCAATCGAACGGCACATCCTTGCGCTTGTGGATGAAGTACAGGAGGGTGAAAGGGATGGTGACGTAGGACAGGGTGATCAAGCCGTCGGCGATCACATTGGTCCACAGCAAATCCGGACGCCACATGTAGCAATGCCCGTGAGGCATGAAGCGCTTGTCGGTTAACAGAGCCAGCAGATCGTTCATGGCCACTTCCTCGCTGTGCCGTTGATACCGCCAAGTGCCGACTGGGCAAAATCGAGTCTAGCAGGCCGGTCCCGGACAATTTGCCCACCGGCGGAGCTTTTTTGTAGGGCTCCCGTGATAGTGAAGAAAGCGCAAAGGTTCACAACCTGAAGACACTGGCAGCCGAGTGCCAAGGGAGTTGCACAAGGTTAGCGCGGAACGACTTAACGCTCCGCGCTCTGTCACATGGACAACCGTGAACCTCTATGGCCTGTCCAGCTTCACCGCAGATTCAGCCATCCAATAGCCCTCCCGCCAGAATTTGTAGTCTGCAAACTCCCCATGTTTTTGTGGCCACTTGCCGAGATTATCGATAGGAAAGCGAGTTAAATGCACCCTATTGCGCAGTGGCCGGTAACACGCCACGTCATCAACAACCTGGGTATCCGGAAAAATATCTTCAGCCAACCGAGTCATGTTCCACCAAGACCCAGCCGTTCGATCCTTGAATGAATTGACTTCGCCAAACGTGTAATCAATCCAGTTCAAGAGGCTCCCGCGGGGCATGAAATCAAAAAAGAAATTTTCACCAACCTCTCTGTACGGATCCAGGCTCAAATTCCAGAAGTCCACTTCAGGCCTTGTTACCAACCAAGGCACAACGACATTCTCGACTTCTTTTACCCGGGCGGCAGCCCCCATGAACACCAGGTTATTCACGTTAAGATCCGGATGCCTGGCAAGGATATTAACCGCGACAATCGCCCCCATACTATGGCCAACGATGTTTATCTCACTCCCCTCAACATGATAGGGAGAGCCTTGTTGATTGCCCTTTTTTTCCAAACGATGGAGCAGTGCGGTAACGGCCGTATCAGCGTAGCGAACCGGCCCCTTGAACTCTCTATCTGGCTCGGTGATTAAATCGCCCTCAAACGCTATATTTTTAGTCAACACCAGGTCAGTACGACGAAGCATTCCATCCCATGCCCCAGTTCCAAAGCCGTCGACCAAGGGGGCCATCCCCAGTTTGACTGGATTCCACACGGTGTAGTAATCACTGCGCACACCGACATGGGGCGGCGAATTGCTTATTTGAAATCCCTTCTCGTCCAGTTTATCGACTCTCTTTTGGTAATCCTTCTCATCAGCGACAGTGACGCTTTTGAGAACCGCGACAGGGTCTGAAATTTCCTTGTACAGCGATGATGGAACCCTGACCAAGGACCGCCCTAAATCCTCGATCAACACAACGGGAGAGGTCATTGCACCCAACACCGGCCTATTCAGCCCTATTCGAATTATAAATAGATGGTCACCATAGTTAGGCCCAAAATCGGAGTTCCAAGCAATAAAAATAGGGTATTGATGATCAGCAAGCATGTCGTCGACCATTCTTCCAGGACGGTCAACTGCTGTAGAAAAATTATTCAAACCGCCGTGTATGAACAAGGTAATTCTTAATGTCTTATCCTTGCTCTGGAGCGCCATGTAATTCTGGAAAATATTCTCAAGATAGGCCTTCTCGTCCTCTTTTGTTTTTTTTAGATCGCCTCGCTCACCGATGATTGTTTTCTGGTTTGGATCAATGAGGTTTCCATCCCCATCAATGTAAAGCATATGCATTTTGGCATTCTGGTAATCCGTCCCCTTATGACCTGCACACCCCACCAGCACAATAATTGTTATCAGCCAAGTCAAGAGCTTCATGCGACCCCCTCCCTTTATAGGCCAAGAGTGTAGAAGAGAATTGCCACCTCCACGGCATCATCTCATCCACCTCCTATAGCCAAACTTAAACTGGATCAGCACCCCGCAACATCCTGCCAAAATTTGCCCTATCAATTGCCGCGCCAAATTCATCCCCACGACTAACCTTCAGGAGCCGCAGGACGCGGCGCCCCATTCACTCAAGGAACGATTCATGTCGCTTGCCATTGTCCACAGCCGCGCCCAAGTAGGGGTCGAGGCGCCTGCCGTTACCGTTGAAGTCCACCTGGCCAATGGCTTGCCGTCGCTGACGATGGTTGGCCTGCCGGAAGCGGCGGTCAAGGAAAGCAAGGATCGGGTGCGCAGCGCGATCATCACCTCGGGGCTGAAGTTTCCGGCGCGTCGCATCACCCTGAACCTGGCGCCGGCGGACCTGCCAAAAGACGGCGGCCGCTTCGACCTGGCCATCGCCCTGGGGATCCTCTCGGCCAGCGTGCAAGTGCCGACCCTGACCTTGGACGTCGTGGAATGCCTCGGGGACCTGGCCTTGTCTGGCGCAGTGCGCCCAGTGCGAGGGGTATTGCCCGCGGCGCTGGCGGCGCGCAAGGCCGGGCGCATGCTGGTGGTGCCCCGGGCCAATGCCGAGGAAGCCTGCCTGGCCTCGGGGCTGAAGGTGATCGCCGTGGACCATCTGCTGGAAGCGGTGGCGCACTTCAACGGTCACACGCCGGTCGAGCCGTTCGTTTCCAATGGGCTGCTTTCGGCCAGCAAACCCTACCCCGACCTGAATGAAGTGCAAGGCCAGGCCGCGGCCAAGCGGGCGTTGCTGATTGCCGCCGCAGGGGCTCACAACCTGTTGTTCAGCGGGCCACCGGGCACCGGCAAGACCCTGTTGGCGAGCCGTTTGCCCGGGCTGCTGCCGCCACTGGCCGAGAGCGAAGCCCTGGAGGGCGCAGCCATTCAGTCGGTGGCCAGTTGCGTGCCGTTGAGCCATTGGCCGCAACGTCCGTTTCGCCAGCCACACCACTCGGCTTCCGGTCCGGCGCTGGTCGGTGGCGGGTCAAAACCGCAGCCAGGGGAGATCACCCTCGCCCACCATGGCGTGCTGTTTCTGGATGAGCTGCCGGAATTCGACCGCAAGGTGTTGGAGGTCTTGAGAGAACCGCTGGAGTCCGGACACATCGTGGTGTCTCGCGCCCGTGACCGGGTGCGCTTCCCGGCGCGCTTCCAGTTGGTGGCGGCGATGAATCCCTGCCCCTGTGGCTATCTTGGCGAGCCCAGCGGCCGCTGCGCCTGTACACCGGACATGGTGCAGCGCTACCGCAACAAACTCTCCGGCCCGCTGCTGGACCGCATCGACCTGCACCTGACCGTCGCCCGGGAAGCCACGGCCTTGAACCCCAAGCACGAACCCGGGGACGATACGGCCACGGTCGCCGAGCGCGTCGCCGAAGCCCGGGAGCGCCAGCACGACCGCCAGGGCTGTGCCAATGCCTTCCTCGATCTGCCGGGATTGCGCCGGCATTGCAAGTTATCCACAACCGACGAAACCTGGCTGGAAACCGCCTGCGAGCGGCTGACGCTGTCGCTGCGCGCCGCCCACCGCCTGCTCAAGGTCGCCCGGACACTGGCAGACCTGGAGCAAGCGGGGAGCATTCGCCGCGAGCACCTGGCCGAAGCGTTGCAGTACCGGCCGGCTACGGCTTGAACCGCTTTATGGTTTGCTCAGGTCCACCAACGGTGTTTGCCGAACCTCGGTTTTTTGACCGTTCTGGATCGTATCGATGCGCTTGAGCGCCTTATCCACAGCGCCCTTGTCTGCCAACAGGCTGTAGTGGATCTGGAATTGCTTGTGCTCTTTCGGCGCGATGGTGGGCACCAGGCCCAAGGGGCGCTGATACCGGCGGTTATAGGAAAAACTGGTACCGGGCTCCAACCCGGTCACGTAGCCCTGGCCTTGGGTATCCGTGTTTTTCCACAGGGAGAACACGGGCAGCGTGCTGGTGTTGAAGCCCACCGACACCCCGAGACTGCCGGCCTTGTTGTGCAGCACCGTGAGGGTGTCGCCCTTGGCGTCGGCGTAGGGCACGACGTTATAAACGGTTTCGTCGTAATCCTTGGGCGGGCCCCGGTAGGTTTGCCAATCGGACAAGTCGCCCTTGGCCTTGTCGTTGAACGGCGAGACCTGCTTGACCGGTGCCGCGAAACGAGCGCCCTGCTCCAGGAACGGCGTGCTGAAATTGCTGTGGTAGAGCGCTTGGTATTCCTTCGGGTAATCGCCGTTGTTGGTCAGCGTGTCGTTGAGCGCGAACGTCACGCTGCCGGGCTCGGTGACCAGTTCGGTCTGCACCGAGAAATCGACCTTCTTGAATGCCTGCTCCTTCAACTCGCCCCGCAGGGTAATGGCGTAGGGCGGTTTCTCATCGATGTGCAAGGTGACCTTGTTGGCCGGAATATTCGCGGCGCGACCGTGCAGGGTCAGCAGCTCGCCGTTGTCCATGCCGGGATGGCCGACCCATTCGTAGCCGCAGCGGGTGACCAGCTCGTTGAAGCCTTCAAGCCAACCCAACCCGCCTCGACCGTTGAGCTCGATGAACGCCGGGTTGACCACTTCCTTGACGGGCGAATCCCACCCCATGCGCACGTCGCCAACCGATGCCTGCAGCACATTCATGCCACGGGTCGGGACCACTGAAAGCTTCAGGGTGCCGTTGTCGATGTCGACCACGCTGACACCTTCCTGCCGGCCACCGTGCAGGGTACGCATCGTCACGGAAAAGGGCTTGTCGGTCTTCACGCCGAGTTGCTGGCTGGTGATTTGCCAGGGTTGGGCGGCTTTATCGGTATCCAGCAGGACGTAATCCCAAGCCATCGCATGGGAAGCAGCGCCCAAGGCGCCAAGGGTAACGAGCAGTTTGAACGGAGTCATGGACGCGACCTTTTATTGGAGTTGTGCGGTTTTTATAGACTTGAAGAAACGTTTCAGCAAGCTAAAAAACAGCAATAATCTTAAAAAAAGATGGACCACTGGATTGAGGGCTTTTGTGGGAGCGGGCTCGCTCGCGATAGCGGTGGGTCAGGTTGAGATGAGGGTGACTGGACTGCCGCCTTCGCGAGCAAGCCCGCTCCCACACTGATTCCAGGCAGGCGCAAGAAGAGGGATCACCCGTAAACTCCCTTGTGGGAGCGAGCCTGCTCGCGAAGGCGGTGGGTCAGTGAGTAGAGATTTTGGACAGCCGCTTTCGCGAGCAGGCGCGCTCCCACACAAATTTCGGGGGGGCCTGCTCGCGGTGGTTGCAGAGGCCTCAGCGGAAGCGATCAACCTCTTGGCGCAGGTCCTGGGCGAGTTTTTCCAGTTCCTTGGCGGTGAGGGCCAGGTTCGAGACCACTTGGCGCTGTTCGCTGTTGGCCATGGCGATGCTCTGCAGGTTGCTGCTGAGCAGGGTCGCGGTGCTGCTTTGCTCTTGGGTGGCGGTGGTGATCGCCGCGAATTGCTGGCCAGCCGAGCGACTCTGCTCGTCGATGCGCGCCAGGGCCGAGGCCACGTTGGCGTTGCGCGACAAGCCTTCCTGCATCAGCAGGTTGCCCTGCTCCATGGTGCTGATGGCATTGCCGGTTTCCTGCTGGATGCTGTTGATCATGCTGGAGATTTCGTCTGTGGCCTGGCGGGTGCGGGACGCCAGGCTGCGGACTTCATCGGCCACCACGGCGACACCACGGCCCTGTTCGCCGGCGCGGGCGGCCTCGATGGCGGCGTTCAATGCCAGCAGGTTGGTCTGCTCGGCAATCGAGGTGATGACACCGACGATGCCGCCGATCTCCTGGGAACGCTGGCCCAGGGTATTGATGACCGAGGCCGTGCTGTTCAGCGCGCCGGCAATTTGCTCCAGGGACGACGAGGCCTCATCCATCGAGGTCCGGCCAATGCGGGTGTGCTGGGCATTTTCCTGGGCCAGGCGCGCGGTGTTGCCCATGTTGTCGGCAATGTTCAAGGAGGTCGCACTGAACTCTTCCACCGCGCCCGCCATACTGGTGATTTCGCCGGACTGCTGCTCCATGCCCTCGTACGCCCCGCGGGACAACCCGGACAGGGCCTGGGCGCGGCTGGTGACTTCCTGGGAGGCCTTGCGGATGTGCTCGACCATGGTCGACAGGGCCTGGCTCATCTGGTTGAAGGCACGGGCCAACTGACCGATTTCGTCATGGCTCGACACGTTCAGGCGCACGCTCAGGTCGCCAGCGCCCAATGCTTCGGCCTGGCGCACCAGATCCCCCAGCGGTGCCAGCTTGCTACGCAACAACCACATCGCCGAGCCGACCGCCAACAGCATCGCCAGCAGGCTGCCGATGGCCAACTGCGTACCGACGCTCCAGGTCACGGCGCGGATCTCGGTTTTCGGCATGCTCGCCACCACCGCCCACGGCCCGCCCTCGAACGGCACGGCAACGCTGTAGAAATCTTCGGTGGTATCGGCCCAGAACGCACCTTTGCCCGGTTTTTTGATCAGGCCCGTAATGGCCGTGGTCGCGTTATCCAGCGCCTGTACACCTGCCGGCGGCACCAGCCATTTGTTTTGCTCATCCAACAAGGCCAGCGAACCGGTCTGGCCAATGCGGAAACGCTTGAGGTTTTCGAACTGCGCGTTCTGCGCATCGGTGTAATCGAAGCCTACATACAACACGGCGATGATCTTGCCGCTGCTGTCGCGTACCGGCGTGTATTGCGACATGTAGAAGCGCCCGAACAACAGGGCTCGACCGATGTAGCTCTGCCCGCTGATCACCGGACCGTAGGCTGGACCGGCGCGGTCGAGCACAGTGCCGATGGCCCGCGTGCCGTCCTGTTTACTGACGGAGGTGCTGACCCGGATGAAATCGTCGCCGCTGCGCACGAATACCGTGGCCACACCGGCGGTCATCGCTTTGAAGTCATCCACTTCCTTGAAGTTGTTGTTCAACACTTCGCTGCCCAGGTTCAAGCCCGGGGTCTGTACGCCCGCCACCGTCACCGGCTGGTCTGGATGCACGGTCAAACCCGCGCTGAAGCGCTTTTCGAACAGGCCGGCCAAGCGCTGGGTGCTCTCACGCAAGGTGCTGTGGAAGGTATTGAGCTGATCGGCCATCAGGCGCGCTTCGCTGGCCAAGTGCTCTTCACGGGTAGCAAGGTTGGCGGTGTCCAGGGAACGCAAGGCGAAGACGGTACTGCCGGAGATCACGACCGCCAGTATCACGGCAAGGGCAAGGCCTAGCTGCGAGGCGATCCGGGCGCGGGGTTGAGACATGACGGCTCCTGGCCGAGAGACCGGATCATCCTGATCACGTCGCACGCTCGGCATTTTATTCGGGGGAGGTGTAAGTAGACCCTTTCTGAACGAGGGTTCCATCTTCACGGATTCGGCGGCAAAGCCAAATACTTGAGCGGTTTGGACGGATTAATGCCAAGTGGCTAGCACGCCAACTGCATCGTTTCAGCCCAGACGCTGCACATCGGGCAATTGCATGGCCTTGACCTCGCCCTGGAGAAAGTCGCTGAGCCGGCGCAAACGCTCACCCCCTGGCCGGGTTTTCGGCCAGACCAGGTAATAGTGCTCGCCACTGGCAACCGCCGTCGGCCATGGCAGGCTCAGGCGCCCTTGGGCAACGTCCTCGGCCACCATCAGCAGGTCGCCCATGGACACACCATAGCCGCGTGCCGCTGCGATCATGCCCAGCTCCAGGGTATCGAACACCTGTCCACCCTTGAGCGAAACCTTGTCGGCCAGGCCCATGCGTTGCAACCAGTTGCGCCAGTCCCGGCGATCCGGCGTCGGGTGCAGCAGTTCGGCGCTGGCCAACCGCGCCACGTCCCAGGGCTGATCGTTCAACAGGTTCGGCGCGCCCACCGGAATCAACTCCTCGGGGAACAGCAGACTGGCCTCCCAGTCCGCCGGAAAATGCCCGTTGCCCAGCAACACGGCGCAATCGAAGGGCTCGACGTTGAAGTCCACCGAATCGATGTCCATCCAGGCACTGGTCAGTTGCACCTCGTTACCGGGCTGCAGATGCCGGAAACGGCTCAGGCGCGCCAACAGCCAGCGCATGGTCAGGGTGGAAGGCGCTTTCATGCGCAGGATGCCGTCTTCGCCGTGCAAGGTGCGGCAGGCCCGCTCCAGCGCCATGAAACCTTCGCGCACGCCCGGCAGCAGGAGCCGCGCCGCTTCGGTCAGTTGCAAGTTGCGACCGCTGCGCTGGAACAGCCGACAGGCAAAGTGATCTTCCAGGGTACGAATGTGCCGGCTGACGGCGCTCTGGGTGATCGACAGCTCTTCGGCGGCCCGGGTGAACGAGCTGTAGCGTGCCGCGGCTTCGAATGCCCGCAGCGCATAAAGCGGAGGAAGACGACGAGGCATCGCAAAAGCTCCATGGCGGTGTTTGCAAACCCTACCAGAAACGCGTCCAGCATGAGTTTTAATCATGCCAGCGATCTTTTTTATCCTTTTGTGCAATCCGTCGAGAGCGCCGAGAATCGTCGCTTTACTGCCGTCTTTGAACAGGGAGCGTGATGATCATGCGGCATCCGGTGCGTACCGAACTCTGGGCCATCCTGCGGCTGGCGGGGCCGTTGATTGCCTCGCAGTTGGCGCACATGCTGATGGTGCTCACCGACACCGTGATGATGGCGCGCCTGAGCCCCGAAGCCCTCGCCGGTGGTGGGCTCGGGGCGGCCACCTATTCGTTCGTGTCGATCTTCTGCATCGGTGTGATCGCCGCGGTGGGCACCCTGGTTGCGATTCGCCAGGGCGCAGGCGATATCGAGGGGGCTACCCGGCTGACCCAGGCCGGATTATGGCTGGCCTGGTTGATGGCGCTGATGGCCGGGTTGCTGCTGTGGAACCTCAAGCCGGTGCTGCTGATGTTCGGCCAGACCGAAACCAACGTACTGTCCGCCGGGCAGTTCCTGCTGGCGCTGCCATTCGCCCTGCCCGGCTACCTGAGCTTCATGGCCCTGCGCGGCTTTACCAGCGCCATCGGCCGAGCCACACCCGTAATGGTGATCAGCCTCGGCGGTACGGTGGCCAACTTCCTGCTCAACTACGCGCTCATCACCGGCATGTTCGGCCTGCCGAAACTCGGCTTGATGGGCATCGGCCTGGTCACGGCCATCGTCGCCAATTGCATGGCCCTGACGCTGGCCTGGCACATCCATCGGCACCCGGCCTACCGTGCCTATCCGCTGCTGGATGGGCTGTCGCGGCCCAACCGCCAATACCTCAAGGAACTGTGGCGCCTGGGCCTGCCGATTGGCGGCACGTACGCAGTGGAGGTCGGGTTGTTCGCGTTCGCCGCGCTGTGCATGGGCACCATGGGCAGCACACCGTTGGCGGCTCACCAGATCGCCCTGCAAATCGTCTCGGTGGCGTTCATGGTGCCGGCCGGGATGTCCTACGCCATCACCATGCGCATCGGCCAGCACTACGGCGCCGGGCAACTGCTGATGGCGCGCCTGGCCGGGCGGGTCGGGATCGGCTTCGGCGCAGCCGCGATGCTGGCGTTCGCCATGGTGTTCTGGTTGTTGCCTCATCAATTGATCGGCTTGTTTCTGGACCACGACGACCCGGCGTTTCGCGAGGTGATCAACCTGGCGGTGAGCCTGCTGGCGGTGGCGGCGTGGTTCGAGCTGTTCGACGGCACGCAAACCATCGCCATGGGCTGCATTCGCGGACTCAAGGACGCCAAGACCACCTTCCTGGTGGGCCTGGGTTGCTATTGGCTGATCGGTGCGCCGTCGGCGTGGTGGATGGCTTTCCACTTGAACTGGGGGCCAACCGGTGTCTGGTGGGGCCTGGCCCTGGGGCTGGCCTGTGCGGCCGTGAGCCTGACGCTGGCGTTTGAATGGAAGATGAAACGGATGATTCGCAGTGAGCCTGGACTGCGGCGTTTCGAAAGCATCCAAGCCGACTGAGGTTCACTATGTGGGAGCGGGGGTGGGGGGGGCGACGGGCGAGGGGCCCCGGCACATTAGAATAGGAGAAGCGCCACAGGGGGGCGACCCGGCCACAGCCCGGGTTGGGGT